>NZ_CP070371.1:0-272500 GCF_016919705.1 Paracoccus methylovorus | reverse complement strand
CTCGGGCGACTGGCTTTACGAGATCGGCCTGCCCGGCAAAAGCGGTATCGGCGGCGGGATCGTGACCGTTTCACCCGGTAAGGGCGGTCTGGGCACCTTTGGCCCCCGGCTGGACGAGGCCGGCAACAGCGTGAAAGGCCAGCTTGCCACGCAGTTCCTGTCGCAACGGCTGGGGCTGGATCTGCTGATATCGGCCCCGAAACGGGCCTGACCCGACATCGCAAGGAAAGGGATAGCCGATGACGACGCTAACTGCGCCAGAAGACGAGGCGCTAAAGTCCTGGACCCCGATGATGGCCATCGTGCTGGGACAGGCCATCATGTCATACAACGTCGCCTCGCTACCGGTCGCACTTAGCGGCATGGTCGCCAGCTTCGGAGTGCCGCCCACGACGGTCGCAACCGGCATCGTCGCCTATTCGATGATCGTCGCAGGTTTCGTCATGCTGGGTGCCAAGCTGGTCCAGCGTTATGGTGCGTTGCAGGTCTTTCGCATCAGCGTCACGCTGTTCGGCGTGTCGCAGGTGTTGATGACCTTCAGTCCCACAGCGACCGTCATGATCACCGCACAGGCGCTTTGCGGAGCGGCAGCGGCAGTCATCGTGCCCGCGCTTGTCGCACTGATCGCCGAAAACTATCAGGGAAAACAGCAGGCGACGGCAGTTGGCCTTTTGGGTTCGGCTCGCGCCGGGGCCGGAGTCCTTGCCTTTCTGATCGGCGGGGTTCTTGGTACCTATATCGGTTGGCGTCCAGCCTTTGGCGTTTTGATCGCCGTTTCAGGACTGGTGCTATTTCTCAGCTTCAAACTGAAGCCCGATCAGGGCCGCCCGGATGTAGAGATCGATATTCTGGGCGTGATCCTGGCTGCAACGGCAATCATCCTGATCAGCTTTGGCTTCAACAACCTGAACGGCTGGGGTCTGGGCGTGGCAAGCGCAAACGCGCCCTTCTCGCTTTTCGGCCTGTCACCGGCACCCGCGATGATTGTCCTGGGGATTTTCCTTGGCCAGTGTTTCCTTGTGTGGTGCCGCCGCCAGACCGCTGCGGGGCGCACGCCGCTGATGCCGCTGGTCATCCTTGAATCCCCGCAAGAACGGGCCGCAGTCTATGCCATGTTCGTCGTCGTCGCGCTGGAGGCGGCACTGAACTTCTCTGTCCCGCTTTATATCCAGATCGTGCAGGGCCGGTCTCCGCTGGCAACCACGGTCGCCATGCTGCCCTTCAACCTGACGGTGTTCTTTGCTGCGGTGCTGATCGTGCGCTTTTATGATCGCTTTACACCGCGCCAGATCGGACGCTTCGGCTTTCTGCTCTGCACGGCGGCGCTGATCTGGCTGGCTTGGGTCGTTCGCAATGACTGGAGCTCGGTCCCGGTGATGTTCGGCCTTATCGCATTCGGTATCGGTCAGGGCGCTTTGGTCACATTGGTGTTCAACGTGCTGGTCACCTCTTCGCCCAAAGAGCTGGCGGGCGATGTCGGCTCGCTGCGGGGCACGACACAAAACCTTGCCTCCGCAGTGGGCACCGCCATTGCCGGGGCGCTTCTGGTCGGGTTGCTCAGCGCCGCGGTCATGACCCGGTTGGCGGCCAACCCGGTGCTGACGCCCGACATTCAGGCCGCCGTGAATCTGGACAACATCAACTTCGTCAGCAACGATCAACTGGAGACCGTCATCGCCGCGACCGACGCCACGCCCGAGCAAAAAGCCGAGGCGCTGCGGGTCAACAGCGAAGCCAGGCTGAGGGCGCTGAAGATCGGTCTTTTGATCATGGCGGGAATGGCGCTGCTTGCGATCATTCCGGCCGGGCGACTGCCCGATTACAAACCCGGAGAAATCCCGGAATAGCCCCAAATAGAACGCCCGGTGCAAACCGGGCGTTTTGCGTTGGGAACGGCGGGGTTCGGCAGCAGGCAGGAAAGCTTTGGGGCATTCTTGCCGCAATTCAGGACTGCGACTTTCAATCTGAAAGCTTGCTAGAAAGGGATAAGTCACGCTACGCTTGGGCGATATATCGGCGCGGCCAACGCTAAGGTTCAAGCCGAATGTATACATTTCCTAGCCAGCCTGCCGCACATCCCATAGCGGTCGCGCGGCAGGTCTTCAGACAGGTGTTATAAGAATGTCGTACTCTGTCGAAACCGCCTCGCAGATCCTGCGCGATTCGGTGCAGAATCTGTTTCGCAAATATTCGATCTGGTATCTGGCGCAGGGCGCCCTGATGGTGCTGGCCGGCATCTTTGCCATCGCTTTTCCGGCGCTGTCGTCGTTCGCCGTGGTGGGCGTCCTTGGTTGGCTGCTGATCTTTGCCGGCCTTTTGCAAGGCACAGGGCTGATCGGATCGCGCTCCTCTCAGGCATTTCCGCTACATATCGTTTCATCCGTTCTGTTCGTGATCGTCGGCATCATCTTTCTTCGCAACCCGGCCGACAGCCTGATGACACTTAGCGTGCTGCTGTTGGTGCTGCTGATGGTGCAGGGGATCTCGCGCATCGTCTTTGCACTGACCATCCGACCGCTGACCCACTGGATCTGGGTCCTGGCCAGCGGTATCGTCGAGATCGTGATCGCGATCATCATCCTGGTCGGCATGCCGATTACCGCGCTATGGCTGATCGGTGTCCTGTTGGGCGTCGCGCTGATCAGCGAAGGAGCTGCCATGGCATGGCTTGCATGGAATATCCGCCGCCACCGCCCCCTGCCCCAACAGGTTTGACCGCAAGGGCGCGCGGTTTGCACGCGCGCCCAAAGCCGGGATCAGTGACTTGCCAGCCTGACCAGCGGCACTTCGTCCCCGTTCGCATCGTAGAGCCTGCCGTTTTTAAAGTAATCCCCGTCCTGAAGCTGCGCGACATCTGCATAGCGGATCGTCCGTTCCGCCGCAGCGCCAAAGACCGAGGGCTGATCCGAATTGCCGGCCGTGAAATGGTTGAACAGAAGATTAAGGGTAATGGCCATCAATGCCGATGAGCTGATGCCCGAATGGAAGATGGTCTCCACCCACGCGGGGAACTGATCGTAGAACGTCGGCAACACGATCGGAATCGTGCCGAACCCGATCGAGGTCGCCACGATGATCAGGTTCATGTTGTTCACATAATCCACCCTGGACAGGGTGCGGATGCCGCTTGCCGCAACTGTCCCGAACAGCACGACACCAGCTCCGCCCAGAACCGGGTTGGGAATCGCGGCGACCACCCGCCCCATCACCGGGAAAAGCCCCAGCGCGACGAGGATCAATCCACCCGTCGCCACGACATAGCGGCTTTTGACACCGGTCACCGCCACAAGCCCGACGTTCTGGCAAAGGCGCTTTGCGTGAAGGACCCGACGACCGGCGCAAGCATGCTCGACAGCATGTCGGCGCGAAGCCCATCGCCCAACCGCTGCGAATCCACCTTGGTCTCGACGATCTCACCGACGGCAAAGATATCCGCCGAGGTTTCGACCAATGTCACCAGAATGACGATGAACATCGAAATGGTGGCCGCGACACCGAAAGTCGGCCATCCGAAATGAAAAATCTCGGGCAGAGCAAAAACCGGTCCTTGCGGGACCTGAGAGAAATCGGTCATGCCGGCGGCATAGGCGATGACTGTGCCGATGACCAAGGCAAGCAGGATCGACAGCCGGGATATCGCAGCATTCCCGACCTTGCTGAGCAGCAGCACGATGGCCAGTGTGACGCCCGCAAGCAGAATGTTTGCCGGACTGCCATAATCTGCCGCATTGCGGTCCCCGCCCATGGCCCAGGATCCGGCGACCGGCATAAGCGTCAGGCCGATCGTGGTGATCACGATGCCGGCCACCAGCGGAGGAAAGAAGCGTGTGATCCGCGAAAACACCGGCGTGATCAAAAGCCCAAGAAACGAGGACGCAATGACCGCGCCGAAAATGGCCTGTATCCCTCCGTTCGCCGAAATGGCGATCATCGTCGCGACTCCGGCAAATGAGACGCCCTGCACCAGCGGCAATTGGCAACCAAAGAAGGGCACGCCGATGGTCTGAAGGATGGTTGCGACCCCGCCTGCAAACAGTGACGCCGTGATCAACAATCCGATCTCGGCAGGCGTAAGGCCGGCAGCTTGTCCGACGATCAGTGGAACGGCAACGATACCGCCGTACATGGTCAGAATGTGTTGCATGCCATAGGCCAGATTGGCGGCAAGGCCCAGCCGCTCATCCTCTGGCCGAATTGATTCTGCTTCTGTAGTTGTTGCTGTTTCCACGACGATCTCCCCCTCTTGTCGCAAGCAGGCTCTCTCCCTGTAAGATTGGGGGAACTTATCGGGATAAGTCGGGAACCACTTTCACAGAAATCTGTAATCTGAGTTAAGGTCTGATATAAAATCGACGCTGGGCTGTGCAAATATCCTGCGCGGGCCTTGAGTGGCGGGGGGGGGGGCGCCGCGAAAGCTGCGCAGCGCGACCGGGCCGTACTGCATGACACATGATATGATTGTGCCGCGGCAGGGCGTCAACCTGCCGCGGGCCGGTTTGACCTAATCCTCGCTGGCCGCATCGACCGGATTGACCATGGCCTCAAGGATACCGGGCAGGTCGATGATGCCCACCAGCCTGTCTCCGTCGCGGACCCGCGCCTCGAACACGCCTGCCTTGGTCATGCGGCGTGCGACCAGATCCAGTCTCGAGCGTGCCTTGACCTGAAATTCAGGCATGTCGCGGCTTTCGTCAGCCGGCGTGGCGATGGTGCGCGCCTCGATGATGCGGCCCCGATTCACCTCACGCACGAATTCGGCGATATAGGCATTGGCGGGATGCAGCACGATTTCCTGACCGTTTCCCACCTGCTCCATCGCCCCGTCCCGCAGGATCGCGATCTTGTCGCCCAACCTTAGCGCCTCATCGACATCATGGGTGATGAAGATGATGGTCTTGCGCAATTCCTGCTGCAACTCCAGCAGGATAGATTGCATATCCATGCGGATAAGCGGATCCAGCGCCGAAAACGCCTCGTCCATCAGCAAGATCTCGGCGTCGTTGGTCAGGGCTCGCGCCAAGCCTACGCGCTGCTGCATGCCACCAGAAAGCTGCCGGGGATAATAATCCTCATAGCCCTGCAATCCGACCCGGCCGATCCAGTGCCGGGCGCGTTCCTCGGCCTCGGCAATTCCGCGGATATTCAGGCCATAGGTCACGTTCCGCAGCACGGTGCGGTGCGGCAGCAGGGCGAATTTCTGGAACACCATCGCGGTCTTCTGCCGCCGGAAATCGCGCAACTGGCTGGTCGTCATGGTGACAACGTCCTGCCCGTCGTACAGCACCTGCCCCGCCGTCGGCCGGATCAACCCGTTGATATGGCGGATCAGCGTCGACTTGCCCGAGCCGGACAACCCCATGATGACCGTAATCATGCCATGCGGAATGGTCAGGTTGATGTCATGCAGGCCCAGCACATGGTTGTGCCGGTCGTTCAACTCGACTTTAGAGAGCCCGGCCTTGACCGCCGCAACGTGGTGTCCGGCATCGGGCCCGAAGATCTTGTAGAGATCGCGGATTTCGATGTCATGCATGCCCGCTTCGCTCATTTGCCGGCCTCCGTGTGCTTTTGCAACCGTTTGCCGTAGGCCTGCGTGGTGCGGTCCATGATGATGGCGATGGCGACGATGGCCAGACCGTTCATGACCCCCATGGTGAAATACTGCTGGTTGATCGCCTGAAGCACCGGCTGCCCCAGACCCCGCACCCCGATCATCGAGGCGACGACGACCATGGCAAGGCTCATCATGATGGTCTGGTTGATCCCCGCCATGATCGTTGGCAAGGCCAGCGGCAGTTGCACATCACGCAGCTTTTGCCAGCTGGACGAACCAAAGGCTTCGGCCGCCTCCAGCACGTCCGGCGCCACCTGTCGAATGCCCAGATTGGTCAGCCGGATCACCGGCGGAATGGCATAGATCACCACTGCGATCACGCCCGGCACTTTGCCCAAGCCAAAAATCATCACCACCGGGATCAGATAGACAAAGCTCGGCATGGTTTGCATCATATCCAGGATCGGCGTCACCATTGCGTTCATGCGGTTCGACTGCGCCATAAAAATGCCGATGGGAATGCCCACCACCACGGCGATAAGGGTGCAGACAGCAACCATGGCGATGGTGCGCATCGTGTCCTCCCACATGCCGAAATAGCCGACCACAAGCAGTGCCAGCACTGATCCCAGCGCGATTTTCCAGCTTCGGCTCAGCAGCCAGATCCCCAACGCCAGCACAGCCAGCACCAGAACCCAGGGCGAGCGGAGCAGCAGGTTTTCGATAAAAGTCAGCAGTTTTTGCAGCGGTTCGAACATCGCCTCCAGCGTGTCGCCCCATGCGCGGGTAAAGTCCCGGAATGCTCCGTCGATGGTCTGACGCATCGCGCGCAGGTTTCCGCGGCTCATTTCCGGGAAGCGGATCAGGTCCATATTGTTCATCCTTTGGAAATGGAAATGGGCAAGGCCGCGTCGGCGACCTTGCCCGTCAGGCGCGAATGCGCGGTTTACAGAGCGGCCCGAACCTTGTCGGCCACGTCGGCGGGAACCCAGGTCGTCCAGATGTCCTCGTGCTGTTCGAGGAATTCATAGGCGGCATCTTCGTTGCTGGCCTGGTTTTCAACCATCCATGCCAGCATCGTATTGACGGTGTCGTTGGTCCAGGCCCGTGTCTTGACGTAATCCATGGCCACGCCCGCCTTATCGGCGAACTCCTTGGTCACGGCGGTGTAGACGTCGGAAACCGGCCATTCCGTCACTTGCGGATCGGCGCAATCGGGAATGACCATGCAGGTGTCCCAACGCTCGCGGTCAAACTCGGCCTCAAGATCCAGCTTGGTCATGTCATATTGACCCAGAATGGCCGTGGGCGCCCAGTAATAACCCAACCAGCCTTCGTTGCGGTTCGCCGCGCGCGCGATCGAGCCATCCAGCGCGGCGGCCGAGCCGGAATCGACCAGTTCGAAGCCCTTTTCCTCGGCTCCCGAACCGACGAACTGGTTGCGGTTGATCGCCTGACACGCCCAACCCGAGGGGCAGCCGAACCACGCGCCCTTGCTGCTGTCCTCAGCCCCGGGGAACAGTTCAGGATGTTCCAACGCGTCCTTGAGCGTGCGGATATTGTGCTCTTCGGCCAACCATGTCGGCACCCAGATACCCTCGACCCCACCGTCGGACAGGATCTGCGAGGCGATCACGATCCGCCCCTCTTCCACGGCTTTGTCCAGCGGCTCCTTGACGGCATTGACCCAAAGCTCGGGGGCCATGTCCGGCTCGGCCTTTTCGTTCATCGAGGCGAATGTGGGCATGGTGTCGCCCGCGACCAGTCCCACCTCGCATCCGTAGCCCTCTTCAAGGATGATCTTGTCCACCCAGGCCGCCAAACCCGCCGAGGCCCAGTTCATTTCGGCGACAGTGATATTGCCACATTCCTCGTCCGCGGCAAATGCAGGGGCGCTTAGTGCAATAAAGGCAAGCGTGGTCGAAGCAAGAAGTCTGCCCATCAAATATTATCTCCGGATTTTCAGCACGCACAAATGATACGGCGCGCGGCGAAACCAACCGGCGCTCAGCCCCGGTCACCTCCGCGGGTCGGTTGCGACCCTGTTGCGTGGAAAGGGACATTGGCCCCGATTTCGATGGCAGGCATTATACAGTCTCAGGAGAAAAGTTCAAATCCGCATCGGTATTTCCGCATAAGCAGAATTTTCGGGCGCGGTCGTGCAGGCGGATTTCTGCAAGACGGGGTAGTATAAGCCCTGCCCGAAACCGCCCCCGCCACGGTTCGTAAATCAAGGTTAACTAATTGAAAATCATTTATAATATTAGATAAATTTTTTTTGCTTCCACACTGCGCGTGGGTGCAAATTCGGAAATGGGGCCGGCCGGATGCAGCGGCACAGACCGGCCCCTCTACAAGAGGGATCAGGCGGCCACTCGCAACTCAGTCGACAAAGGCGCCCGGACGGGCTGGTCACTCGTTGCCTCTGCAAGATAGCGCAGAAGATAATCGCCCACATTCCCAGTCAGCGAACCGCCCAGCCGGGGGTTGATCTCGAATATCCTGGGCTTGCCGTCGACCTCCCGAAAATCGATGCAGCAGGTGCCGTCGTGGAAACCGATCGCATTCAGAATATCGTCGAAGAGGTCAAGATGTTCCGAACCCTCTTGCCATTCCAGCTTGTTGTAGCCGGTATTGATCCCCTTCACATGCGGTATATCCGGCATATCGAATTTTGCTGTTCGCGCAAATACGATCCTGCCTTGACGCAGCAGCAGATGGGCCGAAAGCTCGACCGTTCCGGGGATATATTCCTGTAAGAACTCCTCCGCCGGATTGTAAAGAAGGGGCGAGCCCACCTGTGCGAAAGCAATGCGAGACTGCTTTCCCCATTCGTCCTGACGGCGCTTGATGATGACCGGTTTATCCGGGGAAATCAGGTCGATATCCGAAAGCACGGTCGGGACGTAACTTCCAAAGCCCACGCGGGCCATCAGCCAGTTGAACCTGAGCTTGTCGTCACAGCTTTCCTTCGCCTCGACACCGGGAAACAACGCGTTGAACTTTTCGCCGTTGGCGCGCCTTTGATCCAGAATATCGCGGTCCCACAAGGTCAGTGGGATGACGGCGTCAAAACCGGACAGGTCCGCATGCCGAAGATTCGCCATCTGGCTCTTCATGCCGATTGCCTGCGCACCGTGTTGCAGAGCCTCGCGCCAATCCGCCTTCATTCCAAACAAAATACTCGTCACAACAACCCCCCACTTGAAAACACCTGAATGAAACAGCGCGCGAACGGCAATCAGCCCGCGAAACACAACCTATAGATGCCTCTGCTCTGCCTGCAGGAGAAGCTGACTTTTTAGATAGATAGCACCTCCCGACAACGTCCCGGACCTCCGGCAATGGACCCAAGACGCATCCGACTGGAGTTCGGGAATACCGCCGCTCCACTGCAGGTGGACATCGTGTGAACTGCCAAGAGCAATGAGGCGCAGATCGTCGGGCAGAGGGAGGTATGGATAGCGTGATGGCTTTTGGCGGTTTGAGAAGAGATGCAAGGTCGCTACCGGAACCAAGCTTCGCCTTGATCCGTCCGCAAACGCGTCTCAACCACCTCGAACGGGAGAATCTGTTGTTGTCGGCCGCACCCAATCAGAGCCATGATTGACGGTCTTTCGGGTTAAAACCCTTCAAGAAGCCGGGACCAAGTTTTCAGGAGATGGGAGATGGTGGGCGACCCTGGAATCGAACCAGGCATGGGTCTCCCCGGCGGAGTTACAGTCCGCTGCCGCACCTTGCAGCACGTCGCCCGCCGAGCGTTTTCGGCGTGAGGCGGTGATTATCTCGACCGACAGGGGGCGTCAAGCAGGGATCAGTGGAAAATTCGAACTTACTTGCACCACAGGACGCGTCGTCGTGAAGGTTGCATTCTGCGGCATTTTCTGCGCAGTCGGAACAGCAACCGGGAATGCGACATGACCGAGAAACCACAGAAATCCAAGAAACCCACATGGGTCATCGATAAAGAACGCGCACGACGCGCCGCCGCGGCCGAAACCGTCTGGCTGTTCGGCCTGCATGCCGTGCGCGACGCGCTGGCGAATCCCAAACGCGAAAAGCTGCGGCTGGTGGTCACCCGGAATGCGCTGGACCGGCTGGGTTCCTTGCCGCAGGATCTCGCCCCGGAAATCGTGGATGCACGTACCTTCGACCGGACGGCACCGCTGTCTCCGGAAAGCGTGCACCAGGGTGCCGCGCTGGAGGTGAAGCCGCTGAAATGGGACAGCCTGGCCGATCTGGCACTTTCAGGTCCGGGCAGGCCGCTGCTGGTGGCCCTGGACCGGGTCACCGACCCGCATAACGTCGGCGCTATCCTGCGCTCGGCCGAGGTATTCGGTGCACGGGCCGTCATCGCGCCCGCGCGCCATTCGGCGCCTGAAACCGGCGCGCTGGCCAAGACCGCTTCGGGCGCTCTGGAACGGCAACCCTATCTGCGGGTCACAAATCTGGCCGATACCCTGATCGAGCTGCAGTCCATGGGCTACACGGTGCTGGGCCTTGACGGCACGGGCGACGAACCCATGCCCGAAGCGCTGCGGGAATTGTCGGGTCGGGCGATCTGCATAGTGCTGGGCGCCGAGGGGCCCGGTCTGCGCGAGCGCACGCGCGAGACTTGCGACCGTATCTTGCGCATCCCCTTCGCGGCGGACTTCGGCTCGCTCAATGTCTCGAACGCGGCGGCGGTTGCGCTATACGCCGCTTCACAGAGCTGAGCCCAACCTTCACATCGGCGCTAGAAACCGCCCGTCCCGGTTGAGAATCACCAACTGATTTGCCAGATCGGAAGCACAGCTGCACCGGACCGCGCACCGCCATGATTCGAACGATACTTACCAGTCTGATACTTGCCCTGCCCGTTTACGGGGCAATGGCGCAGGACTGGGCATTGGATGGCATGGATCCGGTCTCGTACGGAACGGATAATGCCGCCGTGCCCGGGCGCACGGATCTGGTCACGGTATGGCGTGGTCAGGCATGGCACTTTGCCAACGAACACAACCGCAATCTCTTCGAGGCAAATCCAAAGGCTTACGCGCCAGGTCTGAGCGGGCTTTGCGTCGTCGCCTTGTCCGAGGGGCGCTCCGAGCCCGGAAATCCACGCTATTTCGTAGTGATCGGCCAGCGCACTTACTTTGTGCGCTCCGAGCAGGCGCGCAAGCGACTTCTTGCCGATCCCCAGCGCGTTTTGATGCAAGCCAAGGCCATCTGGACGCGGATGAATCCCTGAAATCTCACTTTTTTGCGAGCGGGGTGGAACTTTTTAGCCACTATTCCCATTTATTTACTGAACATGACCACGGAACGGTCGTGTTCAGATCACTGTCCCTCGTTCCGCGACTTGCGCCCGGCCAGACCTCTGGACCGGGCGCTTTTTCCATGCCACTTTCGGTTGAAGATCTGGGGGAGGATCAGATGAACCTGGCAGTACTTCGCGATATCGGCACCTCGCCGGTCGATGACGACATTGCACGCATCGCTCGCACCACGCAGTGCATCGCCATCGTCGGCCTGTCGCCAAACGAAGACCGGCCGTCCTGGGGCGTCGCCCGTTACCTGAAATCGCAGGGCTATCGCATCATCCCGGTCAATCCGGGCCATGCTGGCGGCACCATTCTGGACGAACGGGTCTATCCCGACCTGCGGGCGATTCCGCCGGAAATGGCGGTGGATATGGTGGACATCTTTCGCCGGGTCGAGGCTATTTCCGCCACCGTCGATCAAGCCATGGCGCATCTGCCCCGGCTTGGCACGATTTGGATGCAGCTTGGCGTCCGCCACCCGCAGGCGGCCGGTCGCGCACGCGCACGCGGCCTGACAGTGATCGAGGACCGCTGTCCAAAGATCGAGTTCCCACGCTTTCTCTAGCGTCGCCCGAAGCATCATAGAAAAAGGCCCCGATCCAGAGGACCGGGGCCTTTTTTATCTTTCTCCGCAATCAGAGGCCGGAGTAAAGCCCTTCGTAGATCGGGCCCAGCGTATCCACCTCGAAAAGCGAACTGACCGAGGTGCCGTTCCAGATGTTCAGGATCGCCTGCGCAAACATCGGCGCAGTCGGCACGATGCGGATGTTCGAGGCGGTTTTCACATTGTCGCTCGGCTCGATCGAATCGGTGATGACCAGCGATTTCATGACCGACGACTGCACCCGCTCGACCGCAGGACCCGAAAGCACGCCATGGGTGATATAGGCGTGCACCTCGGTCGCGCCGTGTTCGGTCAACACCTGCGCCGCCTTGCACAGCGTGCCGGCCGTGTCGCAGATGTCATCGACGATGATACAGGTCTTTCCGGTCACGTCGCCGATCACCGTCATTTCGGCGATCTCACCCGGTTTTTCGCGGCGCTTGTCCACGATGGCCAGCGGCGCGCCGATACGCTGCGCAAGTTCACGCGCCCGCGCCACGCCGCCCACGTCCGGCGAGATCACCATCAGATCCGACAGGCGCTCGCGGAAGTTGTGCTTGATATCCAATGCAAAGACCGGAGCCGCATAAAGGTTATCCACCGGAATGTCGAAAAAGCCCTGAATCTGCGCGGCATGCAGGTCCAGCGTCAGCACCCGGTCCACGCCCGCCTCGGTCAGCAGGTTCGCGACCAGCTTGGCGCTGATCGGCGTGCGGGCCTTGGCGCGGCGATCCTGTCGGGCATAGCCGAAATAGGGAATCACCGCCGTGATGCGTGCCGCCGACGAACGCTTCAGCGCATCCGTCATGATCAGCAGCTCCATCAGGTTGTCGTTCGCCGGGTTCGAGGTCGGCTGGATGATGAACATATCCTCGCCCCGGACGTTCTCATAAACCTCGACAAAGATTTCCTGATCGTTGAAACGTTCAACCCGCGCTTCGATGGGCGCGACATTCATCCCCCTGTGCATCGACATGCGGCGGGCGATTGCATTGGCCAGAGGCCGGTTGGCATTTCCCGCAATAAGCTTGGGTTCGGTCATGGCCGGCATGGGCTTTCCCTGTCTGGATTCGTGCGATTGCACCCCGCTTAGCACCGGGCTAGCCTGCCCGCAAACCCCGAGGATAAAACCATGGCGCATATCGACTATTACTTCGGCACTCCCAGCCCCTGGAGCTATCTTGCCGGGAGCCGGCTGGAAGAAATCGCGGCGCGACATGGCGCGAAGGTCACCTACAAGCCCGTCGATCTGCTGCAGCTTTTCGACCGGACCGGAGGGGTGCGCCCGGCGAATCGTCACCCCGCGCGCATGGAATATCGCGGCCAGGAACTGCGCCGCTGGTCCAGTCACCTGAACATGCCGCTTAATCTGAAACCTGCCTTCTGGCCGGTGAACCCCGCGCCGTCCTCTTATGCGATCATCGCGGCGCAGCAGGCCGGCGGCGGCGATCTGCCGGGGCTCGTGCAAAGCTTTCTGCGCGCCGTCTGGGCTGAGGATGCCGATATCGCCGATGATGGGGTAATCCGCGAAAAGCTGGCCGCCGCAGGTTTCGACCCGGAGCTTGCAAACAAAGGGCTGTTCATCGGTGCCGAGACTTTTGGCCGCAATCTGGAACAGGCGGTGGAGGCCGGGGCTTTTGGCGCCCCTTTCTATATCGTGACCGAGACCGGAGAGCGGTTCTGGGGCCAGGACCGGCTGGACTTTCTGGACAGCCATCTGGCCGCCCTATGAGCACGCTGCATCTTCGAAGCTGGTCGGGCAACGCGGACCGCCCGGCGCTGGCATTGCATTGCATGATGGGCAACGGCGTTTACTGGGGCCCGATTGCCGAGCAGTTGCACGACCGCGTGCAGATCAGCGCGCCGGACCTGCCCGGTCACGGGCAAAGCCCTGATTGGGAGGAGGGCGCGTCGGATTACCACACATTCGTCACGCGCGAGACCGCAACGCTGATCGACCGGCCGCTGGACCTGATCGGCCACAGCATGGGCGCGACCGTGGCGCTGCGCATCGCCGTGGCCGCCCCCGAAGCCGTGCGCAGCCTGACGCTGATCGAACCTGTGTTGTTCGCGGCAGCGCCCGAGGCCTTTAACGAAGCGTTGCTGGACGACGTTGGCGCCCGCCTCGCCGCAGGAGAGGATGCCGAGGCGACCCGGGCCTTTCTTTCCGTCTGGGGTGGGCTGGACTGGGAATCGCAAACTCCATCGGGCAAGGCACGCCTGACGCGGCAGATTCGTCTGGTACAGGCCAGCAACGAGGCGCTGCGTGAGGACAGCGCCAATATCTTGCGACCGGATGGGCTTGAATCCATCGATGCACCGGTGCTGATCGTCATGGGGAATGAATCGCCGCCGGTGATCCCCGCGATTGCCGATGCGTTGGCATCACGGCTGCCCGATGTCGGGCGCGCCCGCGTTCCCGGCGCCGGACATATGCTGCCGATCACCCATCCGCGGCAGGTGGCCGAGTTGATCGGACTGAATTTGGACCGTGCCTGATCGCGGTCAATGCGCGTCCCAGTCATCCTCATGCCGCAAGGGTCCGATCGCAATCCAGTCCGCCCGCACGCGGGCGACGCGGGTATCGGCCCAAGTACGAAATTGCAGCTCAAACCCCTCCTGGGTGATATTCACCGCGCGGATATCGGCCCGCTGGTTGGCGTGGCGGTCCACATCCCACATGCCCAACGACACATGGACCGCCGGAGGTTCGGCGAAACTTTCCTTAAAACGCACAGCCTGAACCTCAACCCGGGGGCCCTGCCCGGTCCACATTGGCCCGTCGCTTTCAAAGGCCGAGAACATTTCGACCGAGCCCTGCGTCACTCCCATGGCAAAATGACCAAAACTTCGCAATTCACGCATCTCCCCATTCGAGCTTTCTTCCTTTACTTCATGAAGGGTCGATGTGTGAAATAAAAAAAGCCCCGGAAAACCGGGGCTTATTAATTATTTAGTCAAATTTCAGCTAATGCGGGAAATTTGCATGGTTCGGATCAAGTCCAATATGAGTGCCAAGCGCCTCCATATCCGCCAAGAGCTGGACCGCCGCAGCGACCAATTCCTCGCCAGCGGAGTCACGCTCTTTGGCGGCCTCAATCCGACGACGGGCCTGAACCATCATCTCGTTGAAGACTTCCTGCGTCATCTCGGCGCGGGGATGCCCCCGTTCAGCCAGCAGGGTGACAGAATCGCCGTTGATCTCGGCGAAACCGCCGGTCACTGCGAACTCCGTCTCGGACCCATCGCCTGCCACCACGGTCACCAGACCGGGCCGCAGGTTGACGATGGCCGGCGCATGGCCGGGCATCGCCGTCAGGTCGCCTTCGGCGCCGGGCAGGCGCACCTCGCGCGCCGGGACGGAAACCAGGTTCCGCTCCGGCGACACAAGGTCGAACTGCATCGTGTCGGCCATATCGCCCCCTTACGCCGCGTCAGCGGCGAGACGCTGAGCCTTGGCTTTCACATCCTCGATGCCGCCGACCATATAGAAGGCCGCTTCCGGCAGATGGTCGTATTCGCCGGCCACAACCGCCTGGAACGACCTGATCGTGTCCTCCAGCGGCACCTGCACACCATCCGAACCGGTAAAGACCTTGGCCACGTCGAAGGGCTGCGACAGGAAACGCTGGATCTTCCGGGCGCGGGCCACGGTCAGCTTGTCCTCTTCCGACAGTTCGTCCATGCCCAGAATGGCGATGATGTCCTGCAGCGACTTGTACTTCTGCAAGATACCCTGGACGTCGCGGGCAACCTGATAATGCTCTTCGCCGACAACCGACGGATCCAGGATCCGCGAGTTCGAGTCGAGCGGGTCCACGGCCGGGTAGATCCCCAGTTCCGAGATCGCGCGCGACAGAACGGTCGTTGCGTCGAGGTGGGCGAAGGTCGTTGCCGGAGCGGGGTCGGTCAAGTCGTCGGCCGGAACGTAGACGGCCTGGATCGAGGTGATCGAGCCCGACTTGGTCGAGGTGATGCGTTCCTGCATCGCGCCCATGTCGGTGGCCAGCGTCGGCTGATAGCCCACGGCCGAGGGGATGCGGCCCAACAGTGCCGACACTTCCGAACCGGCTTGGGTAAAGCGGAAGATGTTGTCGACAAAGAACAGAACGTCGGTCCCGGTCGCGTCGCGGAACTGCTCGGCCACGGTCAGGCCGGTCAGCGCCACGCGCATACGCGCACCCGGAGGCTCGTTCATCTGGCCATAGACCAGCGCCACTTGCGATTCCGCCAGGTTGTCCGGCTTGATGACGCCCGATTCCACCATTTCGTGGTAAAGGTCGTTGCCTTCACGGGTCCGTTCACCGACGCCCGCGAACACCGAATAGCCCGAGTGCACCTTGGCGATGTTGTTGATCAGTTCCATGATCAGAACCGTCTTGCCCACGCCGGCGCCCCCGAACAGGCCGATCTTGCCGCCCTTGGAATAGGGGGCCAGCAGGTCGATGACCTTGATGCCGGTGACCAGAATCTCGGATGCCGTCGCCTGCGAGGCAAAATCCGGGGCCGGCTGGTGGATGGAGCGGGTCTGGGTTGCGGCAACCGGGCCGCCTTCGTCCACAGGCTCGCCCACCACGTTCAGGATGCGGCCCAGCGTCGCGTCGCCGACCGGAACCATGATCGGGCCACCGGTGTCCCGCACCGGCAGGCCGCGGACCAGACCTTCGGTCGCGTCCATGGCGATGGTGCGGACGGTATTTTCGCCCAGGTGCTGGGCCACTTCCAGCACCAGACGTTTGCCGTTGTTCTCGGTTTCCAGAGCGTTCAGAATCGCAGGAAGCTGGCCGTCGAACTGCACGTCGACGACGGCGCCGATCACCTGCGTGATTTTTCCATTGGCCTCTGCCATGTGTTTACCCCTACGTGTCAGAGCGCCTCTGCGCCCGAGATGATTTCAATCAGTTCCTTGGTGATCGCGGCCTGACGCGAGCGGTTGTAAACCGTCGTCAGCCTGTCGATCATGTCGCCGGCGTTGCGCGTGGCGTTGTCCATGGCGGTCATCCGCGCGCCCTGTTCGGACGCCGCATTTTCCAGCAACGCCGCAAAGACCTGCGTCGCCACCGAACGCGGCAAAAGCTCGTTCAGGATCGCGTTCTCGTCCGGCTCGTAGTCGTAAAGCGACGAAGCCTCGGCCTCACCCGCTTCGACCACCGCGGGGATGACCTGCTTTGCGGTCGGAACCTGGCTGATCACGGATTCGAAGCGGTTGTAGAACAGCGTCGCCACATCGAACTCGCCCGCGTCGAAACGGTCGAGAATATCGTCCGCGACCTGACGCGCGTTCTCATAGCCGATGCGCTTGACCTCGCTCATGTCGAAATGCCGGACGAAGAGGGCGCTGTATTCGCGCTTCAACTGCTCGCGGCCCTTCTTGCCGACGGTCAGGATCGCCACCTGCTTGCCTTGCGCCTGCAGCTCTTGCAGGCGCAGCCGGGCGAGCTTGACGATGGACGAGTTGAACCCGCCCGCAAGCCCGCGCTCCGAGGTCATCACCACCAGCAGGTGACGGCGATCTTCGCCGGTGCCTGCCAACAGCCGTGGCGCCATGTCCGAGCCAGCCGCCGCAGCGGTCAGGCCGGCCATGACAGAGGCCATCCGGTCGGCATAGGGACGCGCGGCTTCCGCCGCTTCCTGCGCCCGGCGCAGTTTCGCAGCGGCGACCATTTGCATCGCCTTGGTGATCTTGCGCGTGTTCTTGACGCTGCCGATCCGGTTCTTGAGATCCTTGAGGCTGGGCATTTATTCCCCCTCTCAGGCGTAGGTCTTGGCGTAACCGTCCAGCGCTGCCTTGATCGCATCCTCAAGCTCGCCCGCAACCTTGCGGTCGTTCTTGGTCATGTCCTCAAGCAGATCGGCCTTCTGGTTGCGCAGGAACTGGAGCAAGCCCTGCTCCCATTTGGTCACTTCGCCCACCGGGATGCTGTCCAGATAGCCCTTGGTGCCGGCATAGATGACAATGACGATCTCGGCAGTGGTCAGCGGCGAATATTGCGGCTGCTTCATCAGCTCGGTCAGGCGGGCACCGCGGTTCAGCAGTTTCTGCGTCGCGGCGTCAAGATCCGAACCGAACTGCGCGAATGCAGCCATCTCGCGATACTGCGCCAGCTCCAGCTTGACCGGACCGGCGACCGACTTCATCGCCTTGGTCTGTGCGGCCGAACCCACGCGGCTGACCGACAGGCCGGTGTTCACGGCCGGGCGGATACCCTGGAAGAACAGCTCGGTTTCCAGGAAGATCTGGCCGTCGGTGATCGAGATCACGTTGGTCGGAATATAGGCCGACACGTCGCCCGCCTGGGTTTCGATGATCGGCAGCGCGGTCAGCGAACCGCCGCCATTGGCTTCGTTCAGCTTGGCCGAACGTTCCAGCAGGCGCGAGTGCAGGTAGAACACGTCGCCCGGATAGGCTTCACGCCCCGGCGGACGGCGCAGCAGCAGCGACATCTGACGATAGGCCACGGCCTGTTTCGAAAGGTCGTCATAAATGATCAGCGCATCCATGCCGTTGTCGCGGAAATATTCACCCATCGCGGTGGCCGAATAGGGCGCGAGATACTGCATGGGGGCCGGGTCCGAGGCGGTCGCCGCGACCACGGTGGTATAGGCCATGGCGCCGGTCTCTTCCAGCTTCTTCACCAGCTGGGCAACGGTCGAACGCTTTTGTCCCACCGCGACATAGATGCAGTGCAGGGTCTTCATGCCATCGGCCTCGCGGCCGTTGTAGTTCGCCTGGTTCAGGATGGTGTCCAAGGCGATCGCGGTCTTGCCGGTCTGGCGGTCGCCGATGATCAGCTCGCGCTGGCCGCGACCGACCGGGATCATGGCGTCGACCGATTTCAGGCCGGTCGCCATCGGTTCGTGCACCGATTTGCGCGGCATGATGCCGGGGGCCTTGACGTCGGCGACGCGACGCTCGGATGCGTTCAGCGGGCCCTTGCCGTCGATCGGGTTGCCAAGCGCGTCAACGACGCGGCCCAGCAGTTCCTTGCCGGCCGGGACTTCCACGATGGTGCCCGTCCGTTTGACGGTGTCGCCTTCCTTGATGTCGCGGTCGTCGCCGAAGATCACGATACCGACGTTGTCGGTTTCGAGGTTCAGCACCATCCCGCGGATACCACCCGGGAATTCGACCATTTCGCCGGCCTGAACCTTGTCCAGACCATAGACGCGAGCGATACCGTCACCGACGGACAGCACCTGCCCGACCTCGGCCACCTCGGCGTCCTGACCGAAATTCTTGATCTGATCCTTGAGGATGGCCGAGATTTCGGCTGCCTGGATTCCCATTATCCGACCTCTTTCATAGCATTCTGGAGGGAGGCGAGCTTAGAGCGGATCGAACTGTCGATCATCTGCGAGCCCAGTTTGACGATCATGCCGCCGATGAGGCTTTCATCGACACGCGCGTTCAGTTTCACCTTCTTGCCCGATTTCGCGGCCAGCGTATCCGCAAGGCGGGCTTTCTGTTCGTCCGTCAGCGCCTGGGCGCTGACCACGTCGGCGGTCATCTCACCCTTCGCATCCGCGATAAGACTGCGCAGCTTGGCCAGGAATTGCGGCAGGGCGAACAGCCGGCGGTTGCGAGCCAACAGGCGCAGCGTGTTGGCCAGTTCGGTCGAAAGCCCCATACGGTCGGCAAGCGCACCGACTGCGGCTTCCTGCTGCTGGCGGTCGTAAAGCGGCGAGAGGGTCAGATCGCGCAGATCCTGGCTGGCGTCATAGGCCGAGGCCAGATCGTCGATCTGGGCAGACAGGGCGTCGATGCCGCCCGAGTCCCTGACCAGATCGAACAGGGCCTGCGCGTAACGCCCGGCGATATCAGCGGAAATCGAAGCGGAATTGGCCACGGTCATCCTTCCGGTTAGCGCAAGCTCCGCTGGCGGGCCGGCTGGCGGGCCGGTCTGTCGCGGAGCGCGGGTCAAGGGGTAGGCCCTGGCACAATCCGGCTGGAGCCTTCCCGAAATCTGCGGCGTCTCTAGCAGGTGCTTTTCCTTGCCGCAACCGCCTTGCACACGGAAAAATGAGGCTTTGCGCCCCTCGGCAAGGCCGGACTGCGACAGATTGCGCAAACATTGGTTCGGCGGGCCGCTCGCGCGCGCGGAAAGCTATGGTGCGGGCAGCTTTGGCACGGGTCAGAGATTCGCCCCCGAAAGCCGGCTTCGGGCTAGCTCGGGTCCCGTGCCGTCCGCCCCGCGCCCTGCCCGGCCGGTCGAGGCCGGGCGATGCCTTCCAGCACCGCCAGCGGGCTGGGAACGCTGACGCGTCGCCCCGGCCCGACCGGAGCCTGCACCTGTTTGCTGAATTCCGTCAGTACCACACCTGCAACCAGCACCTGGCTGATGCGCAAGCCTGTGCGCTCCCACATCTGCGCGCTTTTCAGCCAGAACCGGCGATCAGATGGCGGAATGTAAAGCGCGGCCCCCGTGCGTTCGGTTACAAAGCCGGCCTCGCGCGCCTGAACCTCTAGCTGACCCGCACTATAGCTGCGCCCAAAGCCAAAGGGCGTGGTCTCGGACCGGGCCCACAATCCGGCGCGGTTCGGCACCATGATCACCAGCCGCCCGCCCGGGCCAAGCACGCGCCAGGCTTCGTCCATCAGCACGGCAGGATAGTCCGCCGTCTCCAATGCATGCAGCAGCACCAAACGGTCCACGCTGCCTGTATCCAGCGGCCATGCCGTTTCCTCGCACAGAACGGAGCAGTTCGGCATCCCCGCCGGCCAGGCCATCACGCCCTGCGGCCCCGGCATCAACGAGATCACCCGCCGCGCCCGCGCCAGATAAGGGCGCAACAATGGCGCCGCAAAGCCATAGCCCGCCACCGTCATGCCCTGCGTCTGATCGGCCGGCCACAATGCCGTCAGCCGGTCACGCAGGACACGCTGCACGACCCGGCCCAGGGCACGGGTGTAATAGAATTTCCGCAGCTCGAATACGTCGTGATGCATTGCGCCTCCCGCCTTGCAAGGCCAGACTGCGGCAAAGAGAGGAATTTGCCAATGCCGCTGGAACTCGTCCCCGTCCGTTGCCTGACAGACAATTACGCCTGGCTTCTGCATGGGAATGGGCAAACCGCGCTGATCGATGCCCCCGAAGCCGCGCCCATCCTGCATGAACTGTCCGCGCGCGGCTGGTCGCTGGACCAGATCGCGCTGACCCACCACCACGCGGATCATATCCAGGCCGTGCCCGAACTGGTTAAGGCGACCGGCGCCCGGATCATCGGCAATGCGCAGGACGCCGACCGCCTACCGCCGTTGGACCAGCCGGTCCACCCCGGCGAGCGCTTCGCCCTGTGCGGCGAAGAGGCGCATGTCATCGACGTGTCCGGCCACACCATCGGCCATGTCGCATTCCACCTGCCCGTCTCGGACATGGTGTTTACCGCCGACAGCCTGATGGCCCTTGGCTGCGGGCGACTGTTCGAAGGCGATGCCGAAACCATGTGGGCCTCGCTCACGCGGTTGAACGCCCTGCCCGGCCAGACGCTGATCTGCTCGGGACATGATTATTGCCGCGGCAACGGCGCCTTTGCCCTGTCGGTTGATCCCGACAATGCGGCTCTGCAGCAAAGACTGGCCGAAACGGCGGCCGGCCAACGCCCCTGCGCACCCTCCACCCTCGCCGAGGAACGGGCGACCAACCCCTTCCTGCGGGTCAGGGAACTGGCAGAATCCTTGGGGCTCTCCGACGCCGGGGATGCCCTGGTTTTTGCCGAGCTCCGCGCCCGAAAGGATCGATTCTGATCCGCTTTTGCAACGCAGCAAGGGAAATCGGCCCAATGCGCTTTTCCGTGCCGGAAATGCCATGCCGCGCGCCCGAATGCTTGAAATTTCGCAAAGCAAATATCACATCTGCCTCAACCACAGGAAATTCGGCATGAGCGGAAGCAAATACCGCTTGAATTGCGCGAAAAACCACCGATTCTTAACTGTATCGTGACAGTCTGGTCAGGTGGACCGCTAAATCTGGCGGCCCATACCGCCAGCCGACTGACAGGAGCTTGAAGTGCCGTCCTTTTCGACCTCGCTGGAACAGGCCATCCATGCCGCGCTTGCGCTGGCCAACGAACATCATCATGAGCTCGCCACGCTCGAGCATCTCTTGCTTGCGCTGACGGAAGAGCCCGATGCCGTGAAGGTCATGCGGGCGTGCAATGTCGATCTGGATGAGTTGCGCCGCATGCTGGTCGAGTTCATCGAGGACGACCTTTCCACCCTCATCACCGATGTCGAGGGTTCCGAGGCCGTCCCGACAGCCGCATTCCAGCGCGTGATTCAGCGCGCCGCGATCCACGTCCAAAGCTCGGGCCGGACCGAGGTGACGGGGGCCAACGTCCTTGTCGCCATCTTCGCCGAACGCGAATCCAACGCCGCTTTCTTTCTGCAAGAGCTGGACATGACGCGCTATGATGCGGTGAATTTCATCGCCCATGGCGTCGCCAAGAACCCCTCTTTCTCGGAAAACCGCCCGGTTCAGGGCGCAGAGCAGCAGGCCGAACAGGCTCAGGCGGAAACCAGTCAGGCCAAGGATGAATCCGCGCTGGCGAAATATTGCGTGGATCTGAACAAAAAAGCCGTCAAGGGCGACGTCGATCCGTTGATCGGCCGCGCGGATGAGGTGGAGCGCTGCATCCAGGTGCTGTGCCGGCGGCGCAAGAACAACCCGCTGCTGGTCGGGGATCCCGGCGTCGGCAAAACCGCCATTGCCGAGGGGCTGGCGCTGAAAATCACCCGGGGCGAGACGCCGGACGTGCTGGCCGGCTCGACCATCTATTCGCTGGATATGGGCGCTCTTCTGGCCGGCACCCGCTATCGCGGCGATTTCGAAGAGCGGCTGAAAGCCGTCGTCAAGGAGTTGGAAGAGCATCCCGACGCCATCCTCTTCATCGACGAAATCCATACAGTGATTGGCGCCGGTGCCACCTCGGGCGGGGCGATGGATGCCTCCAATCTGCTGAAACCGGCTCTGGCGGGCGGCAAGCTGCGCTGCATGGGCTCGACCACCTACAAAGAGTTTCGCCAGCATTTCGAAAAGGACCGCGCGCTTGCGCGTCGTTTCCAGAAGATCGACGTGAACGAGCCGAACGTGCCCGACACGATCAAGATCCTGATGGGGCTGAAGCCCAGCTTCGAAAAGCATCACGACCTGCGCTATACCAACGACGCGATCAAGATGGCGGTCGAGCTTTCGGCCCGCTACATCCACGACCGCAAGCTGCCCGACAAGGCCATCGACGTGATCGACGAGGCGGGCGCCGCGCAGCATCTGGTCGCGGAAAGCAAACGTCGCAAGACCATCGGCCCGAAAGAGATCGAGGCGGTGGTGGCTAAGATCGCCCGCATCCCGCCGAAAAGCGTTTCCAAGGACGATGCAACGGTGCTGAAGGATCTGGAAGCAACGCTGAAACGGCTGGTCTTCGGCCAGGACGCGGCGATCGAGGCGCTTTCTTCCGCGATCAAGCTGGCGCGCGCCGGCTTGCGCGAACCCGAAAAGCCCATCGGCAACTACCTCTTCGCGGGACCGACAGGGGTGGGCAAGACCGAGGTCGCCAAGCAACTTGCCTCATCTCTCGGGGTGGAATTGCTGCGCTTCGACATGTCGGAGTACATGGAAAAGCACGCGGTCAGCCGGCTGATCGGCGCGCCTCCGGGCTATGTCGGCTTCGATCAGGGCGGGCTCTTGACCGACGGCGTGGATCAGCACCCGCATTGTGTGCTGCTGCTTGACGAAATCGAAAAGGCGCATCCGGATGTCTATAACATCCTGTTGCAGGTCATGGACCACGGCAAGCTTACCGACCATAACGGCCGGCAGGTGGATTTCCGCAACGTGATCCTGATCATGACCTCGAACGCAGGCGCCGCCGATCAGGCCAAGGCCGCCTTCGGCTTCGGACGAGAGCGTCGCGAGGGCGAGGATACCGCCGCCATCGAACGCACCTTCACGCCCGAATTCCGCAACCGGCTGGATGCGGTCATCAGCTTCGCGCCGCTCTCGCGCGAGATCATCGTGCAGGTGGTCGAGAAATTCGTCCTCCAACTCGAAGCGCAGCTCATCGACCGCGGCGTTCATATCGAACTCAGCCCGGAAGCCGCCAACTGGCTGGCCGAGCGTGGCTATGACGAAAGAATGGGCGCTCGTCCGCTGGGCCGGGTAATCCAGGAATCGATCAAGAAGCCTTTGGCCGAAGAGCTGCTGTTCGGTCGCTTGACCAAAGGCGGCGTGGTCCGGGTCCGGATCGAGGATGACAAGCCCGTCTTCGACATCACCGGCCCGGAGACCCCAAGGATCAGCCGCTCCAAGCCGCCGCTGCTGACAGCCGACTAGAGAACCCCCAAGGCGGCGCCCACAGGTGCCGCCTTTTTCTTTCACAGCCCCTAGCCCGTGTTTCTTCCGGTCGAAATATCCCGGGGGTCCGGGGGCAGCGCCCCCGGGACGGACCTTGCAAAGCGCGCCGCCGCTGAAGCCCTATCCCTGCCCAAATACGCACCCAAAAAAGGGGCCGGCCCAATATCAACCTTTCGCCTTGCCTTCCTTGATCTTGGCAGCCAGATCCTTGGCGATGGCGAAACTGCCCTTGATACGATCGGCATCGGTCGGCCAGTCACGCAAGATGACGATCCGGTTGTCGGTTACCTTGGCCTGGCCCCGCTGATCGTGGATGAATTCGACCAACCCGGCGGGATTGGGGAACTTGTCGCCATGGAACTGGATCGTTGCCCCCTTCGGCCCGGCATCCAGCTTGGCGATATTCGCGCGCTTGGCCATGGCCTTGATGCGGATGACCAGCAACAGCGTGTTCACCTCGCGGGGCAGCGGACCGAAACGGTCGATCAACTCGGCGGCGAACCCCTCCAGCTCGACCTTGCTGGTCAGCCCGGCCAGCCGGCGATAAAGGCCCAGCCGCACATCCAGATCCGGCACATAGCTTTCCGGGATCGTCACCGGCACACCCAGATTCAACTGCGGCGCCCATTCGTCCTCGGGCGTGCCCTCGATCTCGCCCGACTTCAGCTTGGCAATCGTCTCTTCCAGCATCTGTTGGTAAAGCTCGAAGCCGACCTCCTTGATATGGCCGGATTGCTCTTCGCCCAGAAGGTTCCCCGCCCCCCTCAGATCCAGATCCTGCGAGGCGAGGTTAAAGCCCGCGCCCAAACTGTCGAGCGCCCCCAGGAACTTCAGCCGCCGCATGGCCTGCGGCGTCAGGGGCACGCGCGGCTTGGTGGTCAGATAGCAATAGGCCCGGGTTTTTGAACGCCCGACCCTGCCGCGGATCTGGTAA
Organism: Paracoccus methylovorus; assembly: GCF_016919705.1. Classification (NCBI taxonomy): domain Bacteria; kingdom Pseudomonadati; phylum Pseudomonadota; class Alphaproteobacteria; order Rhodobacterales; family Paracoccaceae; genus Paracoccus; species Paracoccus methylovorus. Next base: position 247,755 of record NZ_CP070371.1, on the reverse strand, counting down.
AGCTGCGCCAGGCCGAACATATCGGCGCGCCAGACCACCATGGTGTTCGCGGTCGGGATATCCAGCCCTGATTCGACGATGCTCGTCGCCACCAGCACATCCGCGCCCCGGTCGTAAAAGCCGTTCATCCGGCGGTCGAGATCGCCCGCCGCAAGCTGACCATGGGCGACAATATAGCTGACCTCCGGCACATGCTCTTTCAGCCATTCCTCGACCTCGGGCAGATCGGTCAGGCGCGGCACGACGAAGAAACTCTGCCCGCCGCGATATTTCTCGCGCACCAGCGCCTCGCGGATGGTGACGCTGTCGAATTCGCTGACATAGGTGCGGATCGCCAGCCGGTCGATCGGCGGCGTGCCGATGATCGACAGATCGCGAACCCCCGTCAGCGACAGTTGCAACGTGCGCGGAATCGGAGTCGCGGTCAGCGTCAGGACGTGGATGTCGCTGCGCAATTCCTTCAGCCGCTCCTTGTGGGCAACGCCGAAATGCTGCTCTTCGTCCACCACCAGCAGCCCAAGGTTCTTGAAGCGCACCTGCTTGGACAGAACCGCATGGGTGCCGACGACAATATCCACGGTGCCCTCCGCCAGACCCTTGCGGGTCGCAGAGGCATCCTTGGCGGATACGAAGCGCGACAGCGGCCGGACATTGATCGCCGTGCCGCGGAAACGCTCGGCAAAGGTGCGGAAATGCTGGCGGGCCAGCAGTGTCGTCGGCGCCACCACGGCGACCTGACGGCCCTGCGAGGCGGCAATAAAGGCTGCGCGCATGGCGACCTCGGTCTTGCCGAAACCCACGTCGCCCACGACCAGCCGGTCCATCGGGCGGCCTGCGGCCAGATCCTCGGCCACATCGGCGATGGCAGCAGCCTGATCGTCGGTTTCCGCATAGGGGAATCGAGCGGCGAACGTTTCGATCTCGTGATGCTCGGGCTCAAGGACCGGGGCCGGGCGCAGCAGCCGTTCGGCCGCGACCCGCATCAGCCGGTCGGCAATCAGCTTGATCCGTTCTTTCAGGCGGGCCTTGCGCGCCTGCCATGCACCGCCACCCAGCTTGTCGAGCAGACCCTGTTCGTGGCCATAGCGGCTCAGCAACTCGATATTTTCGACCGGCAGGTACAGCCGGTCGCCGCCGGCATATTCCAGCGCCACGCAATCATGCGGCACGCCAAGCGCCTTGACGGTTTCCAGCCCGGTATAGCGGCCGATGCCATGCTCGACATGCACCACCAGATCACCAGGGGTCAGCGTGGTGGTGTCACGCAGGAAATTCTCGGCCTTGCGACGCTTTTTCGCGCCCCGGATCAGCCGGTCGCCCAGCACGTCCTGTTCCGAGATCACCGCCAGCGCACCCGTCGCCGAACCGTCCGAGGTAAAGCCTCCTTCCAGCGGCCACACCGCCAGCCCCAGCGCGCCGGCCTGATCGGGCAGGTCGCGAAGATCGGCGATGGGTTTGGCGCCCTTGATGCCTTCATCCAAGATCAGCCCGGCAAGCCGCTCGCGCGCGCCTTCCGAGAAGCTGGCGATCACCACCCGGCGGGAAGCCAGAGTACTTCGAAGATGATCGGCAAGGGCTTTGAAAATATTTCCTTTCTCTGCCTGCCGTTCGGGGGCGAAATTACGCCCGACCCGCCCGCCCGCGTCCAGAACTCCCGGCCCGGGGGGCTGGGGCAGGACCGACAGCCGCAGCACCCGATGCACGGCCAGCCAGCGCGTCCATTCGGATTCGTCCGGGAACATCATGTTGGGGGGCACCGGACGATAGACGGAATCGGTGCCGCCCTTGCGCGCCAGCGCCTCGCGCCGGGCATCAAACTGTTCGGTGATCGTGTGCCAGCGCGCATCGCGCACCTGCTCCAGATGATCGTCGGTGACGACCGAGGCATCGGGCAGATAATCGAACAGGCTTTCCAGCCGCGCATGAAACCACGGCAGCCAGTGCTCCATCCCCGCTATCTTGCGGCCTGCGCTGATCCCCTCATAAAGCGGATCGTTGGCACCGCCGCCATATTCCGCACGGTAGTTCTGGCGGAAACGGGTGATCGCAGCTTCGTCCAGGATCACTTCGGACATGGGCGCAAGCTCGATACGGTCGAGCTTTTCGGTGGAACGCTGTGTTTCTGCGTCGAATCTGCGCGCGCCATCCAGCACGTCGCCAAACATATCCAACCGGATCGGGCCAGATTCACCGGGCGGGAAGATATCGATGATCCCACCCCTGACCGCGAAATCGCCCGGCTCGGTCACTGTGGGCGCCTGCACGAAACCCATTCTGGCGAGAAAGGCGCGCAAACCCGCATCATCCATCCGGTCGCCCACGGCAGCCGAGAAACTGGCATCGCGCAGCACCTCGCGCGCGGGAACGCGCTGCATGACGGCCGAAAGCGTCGTCAGCAACACGAACGGCCCCTTGAACGCACCATGTGCCAGCGCCGTCAGCACCGCCATCCGGGCCGCCATCACCGCCGGCGCAGGTGAGACGCGATCATAGGGCGTCGTATCCCAGGCCGGGAACTCCAGCACCGCGACAGCAGGGGCAAAGAACTCCAGCGCAGCCCGCATCGCGGCCATGCGCCGGTCGTCGCGGGCGATATGGATGACGGGTTTGCCGCGTGACAGTTCGCGCGCGATCAGCGCGGCATCCATGCCTTCGGGCGCGCCGGAGAGGATCAGGTGTTCTGGATGAGAGGACATGACCGCTGAGGTAAAGCCGGCGCCGGGGAAGTCAAGGCCAAGTCAGTAGCCAAAAGGATGCACGATCATCCAGATCGCCCCATAAAAGGCGGTCAGGGCCACTGCCAGGATCGACAGAACCGTTATCACCACCCGGTGACGACGCATCAGTCGCGCGGCTTGCACCCCGGCCTCGTTCGCCGGCAGACCGACCTCGGCGCGTGCCAGCACCGCGCGCAATCGCCCCGCCAGCCGCAGTTCCAGCGCAAAAAGCAGGGCAAAGGGCAGGATCAGCAGCACAAGCGCCTGCGCCATCTCCAGCCCATAGCCAAAGCCCAGAATGGCCAGCGTCGTCAGCAGGAACGAACCCAGTCCCAACAGGATCGCGCCCTCGCGCTGGTCGATGCGCCATCGCGGCAACGTCAGCGACAGCCAGTCGAGCAGCCGCAACGCAGCCGGATCATCCTCGGGGCCTGGCTCGATCCCGATGGCTCGGGTGATCACGTCCGAAGGCACGCCCAGAATGCGCCGCCCCGCCATCGTCCAGGCGAATGTCAGGATCACCCAGAACCAGATCGAGCCAAAGGACCGGCTGTCCAGCAGGGCGAGAATTCCCTCGGGTCGGGGCACGTCTTCTCCTTGCATCGGTTGTGCAGGGCAAACTAACCGGGCCTGACGCAAAGGAAAACCGTGATTTTCCGGCATGGGCGGCAAGGGGTTGCACCCCGGCGGGCATGGGTGCAGTTTCGGGCGCATATTCGCCATTGCAGCCCACAGGCAGGTTCATGTCTCCGACCCATATCACCGCCCCCTTCCCCGCCACCCGTCTGCGCCGGCTGCGTCGCACACCCGCATTGCGGGCAATGGTGACAGAGGTGGACCTGACTCCGGCCAACCTGATCTGGCCGATCTTCGTGACCGAGATCGCGGGTGGCGCGGGCGAGATCCCCTCGATGCCCGGGGTCGAACGGCTGACGCTGGACGGGGCGAAGCGCGCGGCGGAAACCGCGATGCGGCTGAACATCCCGGCCATCTGCATCTTTCCGCATTCGGACCCGGACCTGAAAACCGAAAGCTGCGAGCGTGCCTGGGACCCCGAAAACATCGGCAACCGCGCCATCCGCGCCATCAAGGAGGTCGCGCCGGATCTGGCGGTGATGACCGATATCGCGCTGGACCCCTATAATGCCAACGGCCATGACGGGCTGGTCAGGGACGGGGTAATCCTGAACGACGAAACCGTCGAGGCGCTTGGCCGCATGGCGCTGGCCCAGGCCGAGGCCGGGGCGGATATCCTTGGCCCCTCGGACATGATGGACGGGCGCATCGGCGCATTGCGCCGCCAGCTTGAAACGAACGGCCACAAGGATGTGGCGATCCTGTCCTATGCGGCGAAATTCGCCAGCGGCTTCTATGGTCCGTTCCGCGATGCGGTGGGGGCCTCGGGGCGGCTTGTCGGCGACAAGAAGACCTATCAGGTGAACCCGGCCAACCGTGAAGAGGCGATGCGCTGCGTCGCCCGCGATCTGGCCGAGGGGGCAGACATGGTGATGGTCAAGCCGGGCATGCCCTATCTGGATATCTGCCGCATGGTGCGCGACCAGTTCGGGGCTCCGACCTTTGCCTATCAGGTCAGCGGCGAATACGCGATGATCGAAGGTGCAATCCGCAATGGCTGGCTGTCGCGCGACGTGGTGATCGAAAGCCTTCTGGCCTTCCGCCGCGCAGGTTGCGACGGCATCCTGACCTATTACGCACCGCAGGTGGCCGAAACGCTGGCATGAAGCCGCGTGGTCCTTTATCATCGCCGCCCTGACAGGCGGGCCAACCGCCGAGCTGGGAACGAGGGCGAAAGATGATGTATTCCAAAAGGATGAGCCGGCGTCTTGTATTGCTGGGCGGGGCCGCGCTGGGGCTGGCGGGCTGCTCGAACGCAATCGGGCAGGATGCGCCCTCGCGACTGGACGCGCGCGTCGATGCGACCCGGGATTTCCTGCTGCGCACCTATCCCAACGTCGCGCCCATGATCCAAAGCGCCAAGGGCGTCCTATACATGCCGCTGATGACCGAGGCCGGCTTTGGCTTTGGCGGCGCCTATGGTCAGGGTGCGCTGCGCATCAACGATGTGACGGTGGATTACTATTCGGCAACGCAGGCCAGCGTCGGCCTGCAGATTGGCGCGCAGCAATATGCCCATGTGCTGATCTTCCAGACCGATGCAGCGCTGGCCGATTTCCGTCGCGCGCCGGGCTGGGTGGCCGAGGCTGGGGCATATTACGCCCTGCCAGCCGGAGGCGTCTCGATGGGCGCCGATACCATCACCGCACAACAGCCGGTCGTGGCGATGGTCTTTGGTCAGTCCGGGCTGATGGCCGGTGCCTCGATCGCCGGAACGAAATACACCCGCATCATCCCCTCGACTTTCTGAGGGGGGCGCAGCTTCACAAAAAAGGCCGGGCGCGCTGCCCGGCCTTTTTGCGTTCAACTGCCGTGGATGATGCGAACGTAATTGCGTGTCTCGCGATAGGGCGGCACGCCGCCGTATTTCGCCACTGCCGCAGGCCCGGCGTTATAGGCGGCCAGCGCCAGCCGCCAATTGCCGAAGGTGTTATACATCATACGTAGATAGCGCGCCCCGCCTTCCAGGTTCTGGATCGGATCGTTCGGATCGACGCCCAGTTTCGCGGCCGTGCCCGGCATCAACTGCGCCAGCCCCCGCGCCCCCTTGTGCGAGCGTGCCGAAGGGTTCCAGCCCGATTCCTGCTGCACGAGGCGCAGGAACAGATCTTCGGGAATGCCGTGCTTACGGGCCATGGCTCGGGCATGAGGCAGGAACTCGCTGCGCCGACTGCCCTTGTAGGCGGGAATCGCAGTCGGGAGATCCAGTTCAACCACGCTTTTGGTCGAGGTGCCGCCCGGGCGCAGACGCGCGGATTGCTGGTATTGCCCGGCCAGACGCGAATCCATCAACCGGGTCTGACGCTCGAACTGCGCCACACGGGATTTGCCGCTTTTTACCTGCAGCCGCAGCCCTTCGGCCGCAGCAGGCGCGGCCAGCCCGGCCGAAATCGTCAAGGCCATCACGGCCCGGCCCAACTGGCGCAGCATCGCCCGATCACGTGAAAGCATCACTGGTCCCTCATGCATGCCGTCGTCTTTTTTGGGCGGTACTATAACGTAAAGCCGGGCGAGCGCCGCAAGAGGATTTGATGGCGCATCCCAATACATAATTATCGGCGGATTTTCGCCTATTGCTCATATCACGCCATTCCGCTTGCCCCTGCAACCCATCACGCGCTACACCCGCGCGAGGAAGAATAATCGAAAAGGACCGCAGCATGGCAGGCAGCGTGAACAAGGTGATCCTGGTCGGTAATCTGGGTCAGGACCCAGAGGTCCGCAGCTTCCCCAGCGGCGGCAAGGTCGCCAACCTGCGTATCGCGACCTCGGAGACATGGAAGGACCGCAACACCGGCGAGCGCAAGGAGCGCACCGAATGGCACACGGTCGCCATCTATTCCGAGCCCTTGGTCCGCGTGGCCGAGCAATATCTGAAAAAGGGCTCGAAAGTCTATGTCGAGGGCCAGCTGGAAACCCGCAAGTGGCAGGACCAGAACGGCAACGACCGCTATTCGACCGAAGTGGCGTTGCGGCCCTTCCGCAGCGAGTTGCACATGCTCGACAGCCGCGGTGGAGCGGGCGGCGGCGGTCGCGATGACAGTTATGGCGGCGGCTACGGTGGCGGCAGCTACGGTGGCGCGAGCGGTAGTGGCAGCAGCGCGCCATCGGGCGGCGGACAGCCGCAGAGCCGTCCCGATTTCGACGACGACATCCCGTTCTGATCCCATCCCGGCCCGCAAAGGCCGGGATTTTTCAAAACCGGCTTAGCAGATCCGAGCGGAAAGAGGCGTCCAGCCGGCGCATGTAACTTTCGGCGCAACACATATGTTCGTGCATGATCCGGGCCGCCGCATCGCCGTCACCGGCCCGAAGCGCGGCCAGCAATTGCTTGTGGCTTTCGATATTCGCCTCGCCGAAAATCTCGTGCTCGCGCATGCTTTCGCTGCGATAGCTGACCAGATCGCGCAGCATGCTGTTCAGGAAACGGCACATGAAAACCAGGATCACATTGTCCGAAGCTTCGCATAGGATGTCGTGGAACTCGGTCTCGGCCCGGCGCACAACGGCGCGATCCTGCGCGGTATTCGCCTGCTCGCAGATAAGGATGTTGTTTTCGAGCCGGCGAAAATGCGACTCGGTCAGCTTGCCGATGACATTGCGGGCCAGGCTGACCTCCAGCGACTGGCGCAGTTCATAGACCTGGGCGAAATCCAGCTTCTGAAAGTGCAGATATTGCCGAAGCTGCTGGGTCACGATGTCGATCGAGGCCGGCTGGATCTCGGGTCCGCCATTGGGGCCTGACAGCATACGCACCAGCCCCTCGACCTCCAGCGCCTTCAGCGCCTCGCGGATGGTGCCTTTCGAACAACCGTAATGCTCCATCAGCGCACGCTCGTTGGGCAGGCGGTCGCCGGGGTGCAACCCGTCGCGCGCGATGCGGCGGCGAATATCCTCGGCCACCTGATCCGACAGCTTGATGCGGGTAAGCCTGCGTTCCTTGCCTGCCGGTGCGTCCTGATCCATGCGGTCCTTCAGTCTTGCCAGATTATCCCGGCGTCCAGCGGATATATGGGCCGGGCGAGCTTTTTGAAAGCAAAGAGATCGTAATTCGAAGCAGTTACGCCCGAGCTTGCGCATTCGACCACGGCTTTCGCGAGCGGCTCGAACACGGGGCGGCAATACATGCGCGATTTCAGATGCAGAAAGCGCGCCTTGGTAGCGTCCAGGCCAAGACAGGAAAAACAGCCCAGATCCAGCGGCTCATGCGGTTCTTCGCAAATCACGATCTGCGCGGTGCCGGCATCGAATGCGGCGGCCCGGCCCATGGACAGTTCCTGCCCGTGATAGATCGGGCCGCTGACGCGATAGCGCCCGTCCGACAGCGCCATGACCCGTCCGGTCAACCGCAGCGGCGGATGCGGGGCGGGCAGGCCATCGGCAGGGGTCTTGTTGCCCAGCAGTATCTGAACCTCGGCCCCTTCGCCTGCCGCAAAAAGTTGCGCGACGGTTTCGGGATCGGCAACGGGACCGACAAGAATGCCGTCCTGACCCGCAGCCAGCAGTTCCTCCAACACATCCATCACGTCGCAGCTTCCGCCCGACATGCAGTTATCGCCATGATCCAGCAGCAGCACCGGCGCCGCACCATCCGCCAGCGCAGCGGCGCGGGCGATGGACTGCGGCAAAGGTTCCTCGGCATAGACATATTCGGCACGCCGCCGCCATGCCTCGCGCCCCAATTCCTGCGCAACCTCATGCGCGAGCTGAGGGGTGTCGGCTACGGTGACGATGGAAAGGCCCGTCTCGGCCAGATCGGCGATGGGAAAGCCGCCAAAGACCGATACCGCCTGCACGCCGGGCCGTGTTTCAGCTTGCCGCGCCAGCGCGATCAGGTCGGTCATGGCGCAATCGGTCGTGGTGTTCATGCACAGGGTCGCGGCCAGCATCGGCGGATGGGACAGCGCCATCGCCGGACGCGGCGCGCCAGCCAGCAGCGGCTCGAACATGCGGATCACATGCTCGCCGGTCTCTACCATGTCCACATGCGGATAGGTCTTGAAGCCGACGATCACGTCGCAATGATCCAGCATGCCTTGGGTGATATTGCCATGCAGGTCCAGCGCCACGCCGGTCGGCACGCCCGGCGCGCTTGCGCGGACACGACGCAAAAGCTCGCCCTCGCCATCGTCATGGCTGCGGGTGACCATGGCACCATGCAGGTCCAGCAGGATACCGTCGCAGCCTTTTTCCACAGCGGTCAGGATCGCCTGCGCCATCGCCTCGAACGCCTCGTCCTCGACCGGGGCCGAGGGCATGGCGTGGGCAACCACGGGCACTTCGATTTCCGCACCGATACGACGAGCGAAGGCATAAAAAGCCCCCAGAGCCGCCGGATAGTCCCGGGCCGCCGCCAGCGCGTCGCCCCCCCATTTGGGGGCAAAGGCGGCAAGCGGGGTTTTTACCGGCGAGAAAGTGTTGGTTTCATGGTTCACCCGGGCAAGAACAAGGCGGGTCATGCCGCGGCCTCGCGGCGGCTTTCGGACATGCGGCGATCATAATCCAGCACCGCCTCCAGCAGCACCTGCGCACCGGCGGCGCATTCCCCGGGCAGGGTCGATTCGGCTGGGTTGTGGCTCAGCCCACCAGCGCAGGGCACGAAGATCATCGTCGTCGGCGCCACCGCCGCCGCATGGGCCGCGTCATGGCCCGCGCCCGAGATAATGTCGCGCGTCGAATAGCCGGCAGCCTTGGCCCCTGCCCGCACTGACGCGATGCATTCCGGGTCGAACACCACCGGCGCTGTGCGCGAGATCTGCTCCAGCCGATGCGTCAGCCCGACCGCCTCGGCCGCATTGCGCACCAGTTCATCCACCTGCGCCTGCATCTGATCCAGCACCACGTCCGAGGGGTGGCGCAGGTCGATGGTGGCCCGCACCTCGCCCGGGATCACGTTATGCGAATTGGGACTGATCTCCAGAAAACCGATGGTGCCCACGGCATCAGGATGCGCCTTGGCGATGCGGTCGATGCCCTCGATCACCCGCGCCATGCCCAAAAGCGCATTGCGGCGCATGTGCATCGGGGTCGAGCCGGTATGCGCCGCCGTGCCGGTCAGCGTCAGTTCGAACCAGCGCATGCCCTGAATGCCCTGCACCACGCCCACTTCGATGCCCTCGGCCTCCAGGATCGGCCCCTGTTCGATATGCAGCTCGAACATGGCGCCAAAGCGGATCGCGCCCGCCTTGGCCTCGCCGCGATAGCCGATGCGGTCAAGGCTGGCGCCGAATGTATCGCCGCTTACATCCGCCCGCGCATCGCCATAGTTGCGGTCATAGACCCCCGCCCAGATGCCCGAACCCAGCATGGCCGGCGAAAAACGCGAGCCCTCCTCGTTGGTCCAGTTGACCAGCATCAGCGGCGCCTCGGTCCGGTAGCCGGCGGCATCCAACGTGCGCAGCACCTCCAGCCCCGCCAGCACACCCAGCACGCCGTCGAACTTGCCGCCTGTCGGCTGGGTGTCCAGATGGCTGCCCATGGCGATGGCGGGCAGACCCTCGCGCGCACCGGGACGGGTGGCGAACATATTGCCCACCTCATCCACGGTCATGGTCAGCCCCAGCGCGTCGCATTGCGCCCGAAGCCAGTCGCGCACGCGGCGGTCGTCATCCGAAAGCGTCAGCCGGGCGATACCGCCATCCGGCGTGCCGCCGATCCGCGCCGTTTCCATCAGGCTGTCCCACAGCCTTTCCGCGTCGATTGTCAGATTGGACATGGTGGTTTCCTTCATGCCTTCACGCCCAGATAGCGGTCGATGGTATCGGGGTCGCTGCGGAACTGATCGGCCGTGGCACAATGCACGATCTGGCCCAGTTCCAGGATGTAATGCCGGTCGGCAAGTTGACTGCAAACGGCAAGGTTCTGCTCGACCAGCAGGATCGGCACGCCCGCTTTGCGGATCAGGCGGATCTGGTCGACAATCTCTTCGACGATGATCGGGGCCAGCCCCTCGACCGGCTCGTCCAGCATCAGCACCTTGGGGCCATTCAGCAACGCCCGGGCGATGGACAGCATCTGCTGCTCGCCCCCGGAAAGCTGGCCGCCGCCGTTCTTCCTGCGCTCTTCCAGCCGCGGAAAGATGCGGTAGATATCCTTGATCGACCACGGCGAGCCGCGGCGTACCGCGATGCGCAGGTTTTCCTCGACCGTCAGCAGTTGGAAGATGCCCCGATCCTCGGGCACCAGCGACAACCCGGCCGAGGCGATGCGATGCGCCGGTTGGCCGGTCATGTCGCGCCCCTCAAGCTCGACCCGGCCACGTCGCGGCGTGATCAGGCCCACGGCGGATTTCAGGGTAGTGCTTTTCCCCGCCCCGTTGCGGCCCAGCAGGGTGACGATCTCGCCCTGCCCGACCTCCAGCGTGACGCCCTGAAGGATGTGGCTTTTCCCGTAATAGCTGTGCAGATCGGTCAGTCGCAAAGCCGGCGTCATGCGATGTCCCCCGTGATCATGTTGCCCAGATAGGCGCGCTGCACCTCGGGGTCGTCGCGAACCTGGGCGGGCGGTCCCTCGACCAGCTTGCGACCCAGCCGCATCACCGTCACCATATCCGAGATGTTCATGACGATGCCCATGTTATGTTCAATGAACAGCACGGTGTGATCGCGGCCCAGGTCGCGGATCAGTTGCTTCATCGCCTCGATATCGTCGATGCCCATGCCCGATGTCGGCTCGTCCAACAAGATGACACGCGGTCGCGCCGCCATGGCCATACCGACCTCCAGCCGGCGCTGCTGGCCGTGCGACAGCTCGCCCGCCAGCCGGCCCGAGACGGCGCCAAGCGCCAGACGTTCAGTCACCTCATCGGCGATCGAAAGCGTCTCGGTGTTCGCCTCGGCCCGCCGCCATGGCGCCAGAGCCTGCCACGGCGTGCGACCCTGCGCGGCAAGGCGCAGGTTCTCGCGCAGCGTCAGGTTCGGGAACAGGCTGGTGACCTGAAAGGACCGGGCGATCCCCAACCGCACCCGGTCGTCGTCACTGGTCGCGGTGATGTCGCGCCCATCCAGTTCGATCCGCCCCGAGGACGCCCGTACCCGCCCGGTCAGTGCGTGAAACAGCGTGGTCTTGCCCGCCCCGTTCGGACCGATGATCGAATGGACCGAGTTGCGGCGGATCGACAGGTCCACCTCGGCCAGCGCGTGGAAGTTTCCGTATTTGACCCCAAGGCCGTGGGTCTGCAATGCGATGTCGGTCATCTCAGGGCTCCTCGACCGGGGTGTCGGGCGCGCGGTCGCGGCGGAAGATCAGGTCATAGCCCCGCTCGACCAGACCCCACAGACCGCGTTGCAGGAACAGCGCCACCGTGACCAGCACCAGACCCAGCAGCAGCAGCCAGCGCGGCCAGATGGTGGAAAGCGTATCGGCCAGCAGCAGGTAGAACCCCGCCCCCAGCACCGAGCCGAACAGGCTGGAGCTGCCGCCGATGATGGTCATGATCAGGATCATCTCGCTGGTGTGGTATTCGATGTTCGACAAGGGCGCGACGCCGATCAGCATGGCATGCAGCGCACCGCCGAATGCCGTGACCGCACCCGAGATAGCGAATGCCTCGATCTTGAACAGCCTGGTCGGAAAGCCGATGGCGGCGGCGCGGCCCTCGTTCTCGCGGATAGCAAGCAGGGTGCGGCCAAAGGTCGATTGCGTGACCATGACAAGGATCGCGAAGATCGCCACGAAGCAGATCGCGACATAGGTGTAATAGGACCAGGGCGCGTTCAGGACCGTTCCGCCGATACTGGGGCGCGGAACGCCCAGCAGGCCATTGTCGCCGCCGGTCAGGCCGCTGAACGTATAGGCCATGAAGTAGAACAGTTGCGAGAAGGCCAGCGTCAGCATGACGAAATACACCCCTTGCCGGCGGATCGACAGCCAGCCGACCAGCGTGGCCGTGGCCGCGCCCAGCAGGGCGGCGCCGGCCAGCACCAGCGGCACCGGAATGGACCAGCGCGTCAGGCAGATGCCCGCCGCGTAGGTGCCGATGCCGAAGAAGATGCCCTGACCAAAGGACAGCAGCCCCGTATAGCCCAGCAGCAGGTTGCAGGCCGCAACGACCATGGCAAAGATCAGGATTTCGGTCGCAAGGATGCCCGAGGTCAGAAACATCGGCAACACCGCGACTGTCAGCACCACCAGTGCAAGCTGTGCGAAAGGTTTATCAAGCGGGTTCATCGCCTATGCCCTCCCCAACAGGCCGCGCGGCATCAGCGCGATAACCAGCGCCATGCCGACATAGATCATCAGACGTGCGCCCTCGGGCCACAGGGTCGTCATGACGCTTTGCACCACGCCGACCAGCAAGCCCGCGACAAGCGCGCCGGTATAGCTGCCCATGCCGCCGATCACGACGACGACGAAGGCGACGGACAGCGCCTCGGCCCCCATGAAGGGCTCGACACCCCGGATCGGCGCCGCAAGCGCCCCCGCCAGCCCTGCAAGCCCGGCGCCAAAGCCGAAGACCACCGTGTTGATGCGCATGGTGTTATAGCCCAGCAGCGCCATGTTCGCCGGCGATTCCGAACCGCCGCGAACGATGGCGCCCAGACGTGTCCCTTCCAGCAGCCACCACAGCAGCCCGGCCAGAACGGCGGTGAAGCCGATGGTGAACAGGCGGTATTGCGGATAGATGAAATCGCCCAGGATGACGACGCCCTGCAGCCCCGCAGGCGCAGGCACCGAGCCGCCCAACGGCCCCCATGCGATGATCGCAAGCTCCTGGATGACCAGCGCAAGCCCGACCGTCACCAGAATGTGGAAGGTATGCGGCAGCTTGTAGATGCGATGCAGCAGCAGCGCCTCGATCAGCGCGGCAACGCCGGCGACGATCAGCGTGGCCAGCGGCATGGCGGCCCAAAAGTTGAAGCCGCGCATGGTCAGGTCATAGGTCAGATAGGCGCCCAGCAGATAAAAGGCGCCATGGGCAAAGTTCACGAATTGCAGCAGGCCGAAGATGACGCTTAGGCCGACCGCAAGCAGGAAATACAGCATCCCCAGACCGATGCCGTTCAGAACCTGGAAAAGGTAGATCACGAGCTTCTCCTGAAACCGGGCGAAAAGGCCCCGCGCGGACATGCGGCCCGCGCGGGCAGGCGGGGGTTCAGGCGGGCATCTTGCAGCCGGCATCCTCGGGCGACAGGAACGATTTGCCGGCGCTGATGATCTCGGCGTAATCGTCCTTGTCGGCCATGTCGGCCTTGGCCTTGCCCTTGAGCAGGTAGTAATCCTTGATGACCTGATTGTCGGCGGCGCGGATTTCTTCCGGGCCGGTCAGGCCCTCGTATTTCAGTCCGCCCAAGGCGGCCGAGACGCCGGGACCCTCGGGCGAGCCGGCCTTGACCGCCGCCTCCAGCAGCAGCTTGGCGCAGATGTATGAGCCCGCAAAGGAATAGTTCGGGTTGAAGCCGTGCTTTTCCTGCACCTTGGCCACCAGTTCGCGATTCAGCGGCGTATCGGCCCCGTGCCAGTATTGCGCGCCGAAATAGACGCCTTCGCAGATGTCCGGCCCCAACGCCTCGAACTGCTCCAGCCCCGAGGCCCAGGCGACGACGATGGTCATGCGCTCCTTGAGGCCAAAGCTGACCGCCTGCCGCAGCGTGTCAGAGCTTTGCGCGCCAAAGTTCAGCAGCAAGAGCACATCCGGCTGGGCGGCGATGGCGTTGGTCAGGTAGCCCGAGAATTCCTTGTCGGTCAGCGAATGATAGCTGTTGCCGACATGCTCGATGCCCTTTTCGGCAAAGACATCCTTGGCCGCGTTCAGCAGTCCGTCGCCAAAGACATATTGCGGGGTGATCGTATACCATTTTTTCGCATCGGGCAGCGCGTCGATGATCGGGCGGACCGTCTCGTTGATCGCGCCATAGGTCGGCACCGACCAGCGGAAGGTGGCCCTGTTGCAATCGACGCCGGTGATCTCGTCCGCCCCCGCCGTCGTCATGAAGGCACCGCCGCCGCGTTCGATCTCTTTGCCCATAGCAAGCGATTCCGACGACAGGATGCCGCCGGCGAAAAGCTTGACCCCGTCTTGCGCCAGTGCGTCCTGCACCTTGCGCACGGCGGTGGCCGGCTTGCCCTCGGTATCGAGGTCAAGGGTCGAGACCTGTACGCCATGCGCGGCTGCGATCTCTTCTGCGGCCAGCACTGCGCCGATAGTGGCGAATTTGCCATTGGCCGCGAACGCGCCGGAAATCGGCACCGGCACGCCGATCTTCAACGCCTCACCAGCAGCGAAAGCACGAGTGACAAGACCCGGCGCAGCGAGCGAGGCCGCAGCCAGCGTGGATGTGGTCAGGAAGCGACGACGATTGATCATGGGAAACCCTGTTGTTTGCGTTGCATTGATCTTCTGGGGAGGCAACTTTCCAAACTATACGGATAGATAGGATTATCTGTCTACAAGCAGCTTCTTGGTAAGCGGTAAATTTTTATATTGTAAAACAGTGCATTGCTTGTTTTTGCGGCGCAGCGACGCTTTCGCGCCTGCAGAAACGGCAGCGGGAGAATCTGACATGTTCGCATGAAATCCCACTGATTCGATCCGGGTTCCATACAACTGGCCCCATCTATGGCTACAATCTGGCTCTATCTCTTTGCCCCGTTCGGGCGCAGTCAGGGAGAAGCCCTTTTACCAGCAGGAGTCCGGCCATGACGCTTGATCTGAACGCCAATGACATGTCGCATGTGGTCGAGGCCGACCGCGCCCATGTCTGGCACCATCTCAGCCAGCACAAGCAATACGAAACCATCGACCCCCGCGTCTTTGTCGAAGGCAAAGGCATGCGGCTGTGGGATGCCACGGGGCGCGAATTCCTTGATGCCGTCTCGGGCGGCGTCTGGACCGTCAACGTCGGCTATGGCCGCGAAAGCATCGCCAACGCGATCCGCGACCAGCTTATCAAGCTGAACTATTACGCGGGTGCCGCTGGCACGGTGCCGGGCGCGATCTTTGCCCAGAAGCTGATCGAAAAGATGCCGGGCATGAGCCGGGTGTATTATTCGAACTCGGGCTCCGAGGCGAACGAGAAGGTCTACAAGATGGTGCGCCAGATCGCGGCCAGCCATCACGGCGGCAAGAAGTGGAAGATCCTTTACCGCGACCGCGACTATCACGGCACCACCATCGGGACCTTGGCCACCTCGGGTCAGGACCAGCGCGCAATGCAATATGGCCCCTATCCGGACGGTTTCATCCGCGTGCCGCATTGTCTTGAATACCGCAAGCAATGGGATGTGGAAAACTACGGCGAACGCGCCGCCGACGCCATAGAAGAGGTGATCCTGCGCGAAGGCCCCGATACCGTCGGCGCCATCGTGCTGGAGCCGGTCACCGCAGGCGGCGGCGTCATCACCCCGCCCGAAGGCTATTGGCAGCGCGTGCAAGAGATCTGCCGCAAATACGATATCCTGCTGCATATCGACGAAGTGGTCTGCGGGCTGGGCCGCACCGGCACCTGGTTCGGTTATCAGCAATACGGGATCGAGCCGGATTTCGTGACCATGGCCAAGGGTGTCGCCTCGGGCTACGCCGCGATCTCCTGCACCGTCACCACCGAGCGCGTCTTTGAAATGTTCAAGGACAAGCCCCAGGACGGGATGAGCTTTTTCCGCGACATCTCGACCTTTGGCGGCTGCACCGCCGGCCCGGTCGCGGCGATCGAGAACATGCGCATCATCGAGGACGAGGACCTGCTGGCCAACACCACCGCCATGGGCGAACGGGTGCTGGCCAACCTCAACGCGCTGATGGAAAAGCACAAGGTCATCGGCGACGTGCGAGGCAAGGGCCTGTTCTGCGGCGCCGAGCTGGTTTCGGACCGCAAGTCCCGCGAGCCTGCGGACGAAAAACAGGTGCAGGCCGTGGTTGCCGAATGTCTGGCGCAGAGCGTCATCATCGGCGCGACCAACCGCTCGTTGCCCGGGATGAACAATACGCTGTGCCTGTCGCCGGCGCTGATCGCCACCGCCGACGACATCGACCGCATCACCGACACCATCGACCGTGCACTGAGCAGCGTGTTCGGCTGACCCTTGATCCGCGACGGCATTCGGGGAACTGATGGACCCTGAATGCCGCCGCGGATCATCTCATGCCGATTCCCCCCGACGCCTTTTTTCTGGACCATGCCGCCGGCCTGCCCCTGCAGGTCCAGCTTCGCCGTCAGATCATCGCATCGGTGACGGCGGGGCGGTTCCGCGCCGGTGAAAAACTGCCCTCGACCCGGGCGCTGGCCGGACATCTGGGCGTGGCGCGGGTAACGGTGGCGCAGGCTTTTGCAGAACTCGTTTCGACCGATTACCTGACCAGCCGCGACCGCTCTGGCCATTTTATCTCGGATTCCATCGAGCGGCGGCTCGAGGCCGAGCCGCCCGCCTCTGATACCCCGCGCTTTGACTGGGGCCGCCAGTTGGAGGGCCGCTTTGCCCGCGCGCAGCGCACAGACCGCGAACGCGACTGGCGGGGCTTTGCCTATCCCTTCGTCTATGGCCAGGCCGATCCGGCGCTGGTCGATCACGCTGCCTGGCGCGACTGTGCCATGCGCACGCTGGGTCGGCGCGAGTTCGATTCCGTCACCGGCGATCTTTACGACGCCGACGATTCCGAACTGGTCGATCACATCGCCCGCCAGATCCTGCCCCGGCGCGGCATCAGCGCCGGACCCGACGAGATCCTGCTGACCATGGGCGCGCAGAACGCGCTGTGGCTGGTGACGCAGGTGCTGCTGCGCCCCGGCGCCTCTTGCGCCGTCGAGGACCCTTCCTATCCCGGCCAGCGCGAGATCCTGTTGGCCAGCCGGGCCCGCATCCTGCCGGTCCCGGTCGATATGCGCGGCCTGCCGCCCGACGCCATTCCGCCCGGCGTCTCGGCGGTGTTCACCACGGCCAGCCATCAATGCCCGACCAATTCCACCATGCCGCTGTCGCGCCGCAAGGAGCTTTTGGCGCGCGCCCAGACGCAAGGTTTCGCGGTGGTCGAGGATGACTATGAATTCGAGATGTCCTTTGCCCGTGCGCCTTCGCCCGCGCTGAAGGCCATCGACCGGGCGGGTGCGGTAATCTACATCGGCTCGTTTTCGAAATCGGTCTTTCCCGGCGTGCGGCTTGGCTATGTGGTGGGCGATCCGCGCTTCATCGCCGAGGCACGGGCGCTGCGCGGCATGGTGCTGCGTCACCCGCCCGGCCATATGCAGCGGACATTGGCGCATTTCCTGTCGCTTGGCCATTACGACGCGCAGGCGAACCGCATGCGCCGCGCCTATGCCCGGCGGCGCGAAGTCATGCTGGCTGCCATCGCACGCGAGGGGCTGCAACTCGCCTCACCCGAGGCGACCGGCGGTTCCAGCTTCTGGCTGGCCACGCCCCAAGGGGTGGATTCCGGTGAACTCGCCGCGCGGCTCAAGTCGCGCGAGGTGCTGATCGAGCCGGGCGCACCCTTTTTCGCCGTCCCCGCGTTGGGAAGGGGCTTCTTTCGCCTCGCCTATTCCTCGATCTCGGCCGAGCGCATCCCCGAGGGAATCCGGCGGATCGCCTTGGCGCTGGAAGAGCTGGCCTAAGGGCCACCAGCACTGCCCCACACCGCGATTGACGAATCTGCAGGGCTGGAATAAGAACAAATACAGAACAAACTGGTCTCACCATGTCCGCTTGCCCTTTCCCCTTCGGACTGGCGCCTTTCGGACGGGCGCCGGTCCCTGCGGTGCCGGAACCGACCGCGCCGTCCCTGTCCGAAGCCTTCGACACCCGACCATTGGCCGGCGCGGCCGCCGGATTCGTGCTGGCCACCCTGCCGCCCGGACGGATTATGTGGGTTCAGGACCGGCTGAGTCGGATCGAATTCGGCACCCCCTTCCTGCCCGGAACCGGGCGGGATTTGCTGCGGCTGGACCTGACGCGCCCCGCCGATGTGCTGGCCGCGCTGGAGGATGGGCTGCAAAGCCGCGCCCTTGCCGCCGTGGTGGGCGAAATCCATGGTCCCGCCCCGGCACTGAGCTTTACCGCCAGCCGGCGTCTTGCCTTACGGGCCGAAACGGCGGGCCTGCCGTGCTGGCTGATCCGCCACGCCACAGCCCCAGAAGCCAGCGCGGCACGGATGCGTTGGCGATTGGCGCCACTGCCCTCGGCCGCAAATCCCGACGATTCACAGGCGCCCGGCGATCCGCGCTGGCTGGCCGAGCTGTTTCGGGCACGCGGCCAGCCGCCCTCGACCTGGATCGTGCGCCATGACCGGGCGGCGGATCGTCTCGATTTCTCTGCCCCGCCTCGCGATCGAGAGCTGGCTGATGCGCGCGGCACGCCGGGGCGACGCATGGCCTGAGGATCTCCCGCTGGCGCTGGCCGCGCCCGGCCCGCATGGACCGATCATCCATGCCGCAAACCGCACCGCCGAACTGGCCGGCGCACGGATCGGCGCGCGCGCGGTGGATATCCGCGCCATCTGCCCCAACATGCGTCTTGAACCGGCCGAGCCCGACCGCGATGCGGAAAGGCTGGCGCGGCTAGCCTTCTGGGCGCGACAATGGGGGCCGTTCAGCACACCGGATGGCGGGGACGGCATCATCCTCGACACCACCGGCGTTGCGCATCTTTTCGGCGGCGAAGCCGCGCTGCTGACCAGTATCCGGTCCGGTTTTGCCCGCGCCGGGCTGACCGCAGGACTGGCATTGGCACCCACGCGCGGCGCAGCCTGGGCGCTGGCGCGTTTCGGCCCCGAACGTGCGATCTGCACCGATCCCTTGCCCATGCTTGCCCCTCTGCCCGTCGCGGGGTTGCGTCTGTCCGGGGAAACCCTGCTTTTGCTTCGTCGGCTGGGTCTCAAGACCATCGGCAACCTCGCAGGGCTGCCGCGCCTGTCGCTGATGCGCCGCTTTGCCCGGGCCGAGGCACAGGACAATCCGCTGATCCGTCTGGATCAGGCGCTGGGACGCGCGCCAGAGCCGCTGGATGCGCCCGAACCCGCCCCTGAATTCGCCGCCGAGGCCCGGCTGGCCGAACCAGTCATCGACCCATCCGACTGGCTGCCGGGCCTGATGGGCAATCTTTGCGCGCAAATGGCGGCGGCGGATCGCGGGTGCCGGCGGCTGTGCCTGTCGGTCTTTCGCGTCGATGGCGAACGGCGCGACATCCGCGTCGCCATGGCCGCCCCTGCGCGCGACCCAGCCCATCTGCTGCGCCTGTTCGACGGCCGGCTGGAGCGGCTGGACCCCGGCTATGGCTTTGACCTGATCCGGCTTGCCGCCGAGGCGGTCGAGCCGCTGAAATCCGCCCAGCCCGGTCTTGATGGTGCCGTTCCTCAAGGCGTCGCGCTGGAGCGGCTGGTGGACCGGCTTGCGGCACGCTTTGGCACGGGTGCAATCAGCCGTCCGCTGCCGCAGGAAAGCCATATCCCCGAACGCACCGAGACCCCCGGCCCGCCGCTGGCCAAGGCCCCTGTCCCACTTGCCCGGCCGGACCGTCCGATCCGCCTGCTGACCCCACCCGAAGAGATCCGCGTGCTTTACGCCATTCCCGAAGGGCCGCCCGCGCATTTCATCTGGCGGCGGCAGACCCTGCACGTCACCCGCCATGCAGGCCCGGAACGCATCGCCCCCGAATGGTGGCGTGACCGACCGGGCACAAGGTTGCGCGACTATTTCCGCATCGAGGATGAAAGCGGGCTGCGGCTGTGGATCTATCGCGAAGGGCTGGTCCATGACGGTCGCGGCGGGTTGCCGCGCTGGTTCCTGCACGGGATTTTTGCCTGATGCCCGACCGTCATGCCCAGCCCGAGGTCCTGCTGCCCGCGGTCGAACAGCCGAACCCGCCCTCGGATTACGTCGAACTGGCGGTCACCAGCGCCTTCAGCTTTCTGCTTGGCGCCTCGCATCCGCGCGAACTGGCGCTGGCAGCATATCGTCATGGCTATGATGCGCTGGGGATCACGGATCTGAACAGCCTTGCGGGCGTGGTTCGGCTGCATGCCACGGCGAAAAAACTGCGCCTCCGCCCGCTGATCGGGGCACGGATCGTGCTAGCCGACGGCTCGGGCTTTCTGGCCTATCCAACCGACCGCGCGGCCTATGGCCGGCTTGCCTCGTTGATCACCAAGGGACGGCGAGAGGACCTTGACGGAAAATGGCAGAAAAAGGGCCGCTGCGACCTGAACCTTGACGATCTGGCCGCACATGCGCAGGGGATGCGGCTGATCTGGTTGCCCGGCACCGACCTGTCGCCCCTGCCCGGTCTGGCCGTCCGCCTGCCGCAGCTTTCCCATGTCGCGGCAAGCTGGCTATATCGCGGCGACGACCGGGCGCGGATCAACCGGCTGGACCGGGCAGCACGGGCGGCGGGGCTCTCTATCGTCGCCATCAACGACGTGCATTACCATGCGCCCGAACGCCGCCCCTTGCAGGATGTGATGACCTGTATCCGCGAAGGGACCACCATCGCCCAAGCGGGGCTGCGGCTGGCGCAGAATGCCGAGCGGCATCTGAAACCGCCCGCCCAGATGATCCAGCTTTTCGCCGACTGGCCCCATGCCATCCGCGCCAGCCGCGAGATCGCCGATAGCTGTCACTTTTCGCTGGATGAACTGCAATACGAATACCCCCGCGAAAGCGTGCCGCCGGGCCTGACCCCGCAGCAGCATCTGGAAAACCTGACCTGGCGCCGCGCCCATGCGCGCTATCCGGCAGGCATTTCGCCCAAGGTCCATGCCACGCTGAAAAAGGAACTGGCGCTGATCGGCGAAAAGAAGATCGCCCAATATTTCCTGACCATTCACGAGATCGTCCGTTACGCCGAAAGCAAAAGCATCCTGCATCAGGGCCGCGGCTCGGCGGCGAATTCGGCGGTCTGCTATGTGCTGGGCATCACCCCTGTCGATCCCGACGTCCACGACCTGCTGTTCGAGCGTTTCATCAGCCAGAACCGCAAGGAACCGCCCGACATCGACGTGGATTTCGAACATGAACGGCGCGAAGAAGTCATCCAGCACATCTACAGGCGATATGGCCGCCACCGCGCCGGCCTTTGCGCCACGGTGATCCATTACCGTCCCCGCAGCGCCATCCGCGAGGTCGGCAAGGTCATGGGCCTGTCCGAAGACGTTACCTCGGCGCTGGCCAACACGGTCTGGGGCAGTTGGGGCCAGGACATGTCGGCCGCCGACACCGGTCAGGCGGGGCTCGACCTGAAGGACCCGCTGATGAGCCGCACGGTAAAGCTGGCGGAAGAGATGATCGGCATGCCGCGCCACCTGTCGCAGCATGTGGGCGGATTCGTCCTGACCGAAGGGCCACTGTCGGAAACCGTCCCCATCGGCAATGCCGCCATGCCCGAGCGCAGCTTTATCGAATGGGACAAGGACGACATCGACGAATTGCACATCCTCAAGGTCGATGTGCTGGCGCTGGGGATGCTGACCTGCATCCGCAAATGCTTTGCGTTGATCGAAACGCATTACGGCAAGGCGTTGACGCTTTCAGATTTCCACGAGGACGATGCGGAAACCTACGCCATGCTGTGCCGGGGCGACAGTATCGGCTCCTTCCAGGTCGAAAGCCGGGCGCAAATGGCCATGCTTCCGCGACTGAAGCCCGAAAAGTTCTACGACTTGGTGATCCAGGTCGCCATCGTCCGCCCCGGCCCAATTCAGGGCAACATGGTTCATCCCTATCTGCGTCGCCGCAATGGGCAGGAAACAGTCGACTATCCGCGCCCCAAGGACGGCGACCCGGACGAGTTGAAAAATATCCTCTTCCGCACCGAAGGCGTGCCTATCTTTCAGGAACAGGCGATGAAGATTGCCATGGTCGCCGCGCAGTTCACCCCGCAGGAGGTGGACGATCTGCGCAAGGCCATGGCCACCTTCCGCTCGCGCGGCACGATAGGAGAGTTGCAGGGCAAGATGGTCGGCAAAATGGTCGAACGCGGCTATGACCGGGACTTTGCCGAGCGTTGCTTCAACCAGATCAAGGGTTTCGGCGATTACGGCTTTCCCGAAAGCCATGCGGCGGCCTTTGCGCATCTGGCCTATGTCTCGGCATGGCTGAAATGCCATCACCCGGCCGCCTTCGCAGCGGCGCTTCTGAACAGCCAGCCGATGGGCTTCTACGCCCCGGCCCAGATCGTGCGCGACGTGCGCGACCACGGCGTCACCGTGCTGCCGGTCGATGTGAACATCAGCGAATGGGACAATACATTGGAACCTTGCAATGGCTGTTTTGCCCTGCGTCTTGGCCTGCGCCAGATCGACGGCTTGTCCAAAACGCAGGCCGAGCGCATCACGAAGGCACGGGCCGAACCATATGCCGATCTGGCCCAGTTGAAGGCTCGTACCCAGCTTGATGCCCGCGCCATCCGGGTGATCGCGGCGGCGGACGGCTTACGCTCGATGGGGCTGGACCGGCGGGCGGGGCTCTGGCAGGCGCGCGCCTTGCGCGACGCGCCGGAACTGCCGCTGTTCGGACACCAAGACGAAGGGGCCGAGCCCACCGTTACCCTGCCCGCCATGCCCTTGTGCGAACACGTCACCGCCGATTACCAGACGCTGCGCCTGTCGCTGAAGGCCCATCCCATGCGTTTTTTGCGGCGCAGCCTGACGGCGCAGGGTTATGTTTCGGCAGCCGGAATGGCCCAACTGACGAGCGGCGCTGCGCTGCGCATGGCCGGTATCGTGCTGGTACGCCAGCGCCCGGGCAGCGCCAAGGGCACCTGTTTCATCACGCTTGAGGATGAAACCGGAGTGGCAAATCTGGTGATCTGGCAAAAGACATTCGAGCGTTTCCGCAAGGTCGCGATGACCGCCCGCCTGCTGGAGGTGCATGGCCAGATCCAGCGCGCCGAGAATGTGACCCATATCGTCGCGCATTGGCTGGGCGACCGTTCGGACGCGTTGTTGCGCCTGGCCGGAGAGGCGCCCGCCAAGCTGCCCCAACCCCGCCCCGGCCATCCGCGACAAGTGCGCATCCTGCCGAAATCGCGGGATTTCCACTAAGGCATGTGCAGGGCAAGCGGATACGGTTTCCGCCGGGAAATCCGTAAAGACAAAGATCTGCGGCAGTTCTGCACGCACCGCGCAGTTGTAATACGCACAAGCGGAAACCGCGCCTTTTGCAAGGCGCGGTTCCAAAACGTTTCCGTCAAAGGCAGATCTTACTTGATCTTGCCTTCCTTGTATTCGACGTGCTTGCGGACAACCGGATCGTATTTGTTGACCGCCATTTTTTCGGTCATCGTGCGGGCGTTTTTCTTGGTGACATAGAAATGCCCGGTTCCGGCCGTCGAGTTCAGACGGATCTTGATCGTCGTCGGCTTCGCCATGTGCTTCGCTCCTGCTGCGGGGCAAAACGCATCTCGCAGACCCCGTGGAATTCTCTTGAAGCCAGCCTTTTAGCGGCAGAGCGGGCGAAGTCAACCGGGAATCAGCCGGAAATCGGCTGGTTCCCGGCGAAAATACCTGACCCCGATAGCCCATCCCCGAATATGGGGCAGCCATTTTTACCCGGTGCGGGGCAAAGGTCAGGGACGAATCGCGCGGATGGCCTGTAAGCCGGATTTTGTTCCGGGGTCGCCCCCTTCGATGACCATTCCTCTGGCCCCGCCGTTACCGACGGGATCTAGCTGCCAACCCGGACCTGCTGGGGCAAAGGCAGCCCTGTCTTGCGACGCGCGGTCCCTATTCGGCGTTGCTCCCGGTGGGGCTTGCCGTGCCGGGACTGTTACCAGCCCCGCGGTGGGCTCTTACCCCACCGTTTCACCCTTGCCCATGCATGCATGGGCGGTTTCTTCTCTGTGGCGCTTTCCCTGGGGTTTCCCCCGCCGGGCGTTACCCGGCACCGTACCTTTATGGAGTCCGGACTTTCCTCGACGTTGCCGCCGCGGTCATCCGGCCATCCGCGCAGGGCCGAAATAGGCCCCCGCCCCGGCCGGGTCAAGCCCGCGCCCAGCCATGCGCGATCTGGGGCAACGAATCCTCGATCCAGTCCAGAAGCGCGCCGACACGCAACGCGGCCTCCTGCCCCAAGGGCGTCAGGGAGTATTCCACATGCGGCGGCACGGTCTGGAAATCGCGGCGCAGCACCATGCCGTCCGCCTCCAGCCCCTGAAGGGTCTGCGCCAGCATCCGCTCGCTGACGCCGCGGATGCGGTTGCGCAGCGCGCTGAAGCGATGCGGCCCCCCGGCCAGCGCCCGCAGCACCAGCATACCCCAGCGCCCGGTCAGCCGCCGCAGCACGTCGCGCGACGGGCATTCCGCCGCCATCAGATCGCCCTTCTCGGTCGTCTCGATAATTTTCACGCTAACATTCCTGTGCGTTCTTACTATTCGTAAGTTAGGCGTCTACCTTCGGCGGCACAAGGTATTCACGAAAGGAAACCGATATGACCGTCGCCGTCACCGGAGCCACCGGCCAGCTTGGCCGCCTGACCATCGCCAAATTGAAAACCCTGCTGCCAGAGGGGCAGATCGTCGCGCTGGCCCGCAGCCCCGAAAAAGCCGAGAAACTGGGCGTGCCCGCACGCGCCTTCGACTATGACCGCCCCGAGACGCTGGCAACCGCGCTGGCCGGGGTGGACAGGTTGCTGTTGATTTCCTCAAGCGAGATCGGCAAGCGCGCAGCCCAGCACCGCGCCGTGATCGAGGCCGCCAAAGCCGCCGGCATCGGGCAGATCGTCTATACCAGCCTGCTGCATGCCGACCGCTCGCCCCTGTCGCTGGCCGATGAGCATGTGACGACCGAGGCCATGCTGGCCGATTCGGGCATTCCCCACACGATCCTGCGCAACGGCTGGTATGCAGAGAACCATACCGGCGCGATCCCCGCGGCACTGGCCCATGGCGCGCTGATCGGTGCGGCCGGAGAGGGCCG
This sequence comes from Paracoccus methylovorus, assembly GCF_016919705.1. Lineage (NCBI taxonomy): Bacteria > Pseudomonadati > Pseudomonadota > Alphaproteobacteria > Rhodobacterales > Paracoccaceae > Paracoccus > Paracoccus methylovorus. The sequence goes on along the minus strand of NZ_CP070371.1, from coordinate 222,566 downwards.
GATCTCTGCCGCCGCGCGGGCCGATTACGCCGAAGCCGCCGCCGTGGTGCTGGCAGGGGGCGACCATGCCGGCAAAACCTATGAATTGGCGGGGGATGAGGGCTGGACGCTGACCGAACTTGCGGCCGAGCTTTCGGCGCAAAGCGGCAGGACCGTTCCCTATCAAAACCTGACGCAGGCCGATTATGCCGCCGCGCTGGTGGGCGCGGGCTTGCCCGAAGGGCTGGCCGACGCGATCGCAAGCTGGGATGCGGACGCCGCCCAAGACGCGCTGTTCGACGACAGCCGCACGCTGTCGCGCCTGATCGGGCGACCGACCGCCACACTGACCGAAGTCGTCCGCGCGGCGCTCTAGAACGGCACGTCGTCCAGCGTGCCGCCTTGCGAGGCGGGCTGCACATAGCCCGCCTTGATGGTCTTGAAACCGGTCACGAACTCGACTGTCAGCGTATCCTCGGCAATGCCCATGATCGTGCCGTTGCCAAATTTCTGATGAAATACACGATCACCGACGGCGAACCGCATCGCCGGTTCGGCATCGATGACAATCGGTGTGCGATGCACGGGCTGTGCGCGCTCGGCACTGCGTTGCTGCATCCGCTTCCAGCCCGGAGAGTTATAGACATCCGCCTGCACCGCCCGTTCATGCATGCCGGATTGCCCGAAGGATTGCGCGGCCGCACCATAGCCGCCGCCATAAAGGCCGGGGGGCGTCAGCACCTCGACATGATCTTCGGGCAGTTCGTCGATAAAGCGCGAGGGCAGGCTGGATTGCCATTGGCCATACATGCGGCGGTTGCCGGCAAAGCTGATCGTCACCAGTTCCTCGCCCCGGGTGATGCCGACATAGGCAAGGCGGCGCTCTTCCTCCAGCCCTTTCAGACCACTTTCATCCATGCTGCGCTGGCTGGGGAACAGCCCGTCCTCCCACCCCGGCAGGAAGACGAGAGGGTATTCCAGGCCCTTGGCGGCATGAAGGGTCATGATGCTGACCTCTTCGGACTGCTCACCCTTGTCATTGTCCATGACCAGCGCGACGTGCTCAAGGAAACCCTGAAGGTTTTCAAACTCTTCCAGCGCCTTTATCAACTCTTTCAGGTTGTCTAGCCGACCCGGCGCATCGGGTGACTTGTCGTTCTGCCACATGGCGGTATAGCCGGATTCGTCCAAGATCCGTTCGGCCAGTTCGACATGGTTGACGCGACTGTCCAGCGCATCGGCATGCCAGCGCCCCATCGATTCGGTGAATTGGCGCAGCGCCCCCGCGCCCTTGCCGCCAATCACCCCCGTGGCGATGGCCGAGGCCGCGCCCTCCAGCAGCGACAGGCCGCGCTGGCGCGCCTCAAGCTGGATCTTCTGCACCGCCTTATCGCCCAAGCCCCGCTTGGGGACGTTCACGATGCGCTCGAACGCCAGGTCGTCGGTGGGCGATATCGCCAGCCGGAAATAGGCCATGGCGTCGCGGATCTCTTGGCGCTCGTAAAAGCGCGGGCCACCGATCACCCGATAGGCCAGACCGATGGTCATGAACCGGTCCTCGAACGCCCGCATCTGGTGGGAGGCGCGCACGAGAATGGCAATGTCGTTCAGGCTGCGCTGCCCGATACTGTGGCGATGGCCGCCATGGAAGGCCTCGATCTCTTCGCCGATCCAGCGCGCCTCGGCCTCGCTGTCCCAGTGGCCGATCAGGCGGACCTTTTCGCCGTCTTCCGCCTCGGTCCACAACGTCTTGCCCAGCCGCCCCTTGTTGGCCGCGATCAGCCCCGATGCAGCGGCAAGGATATGCGGGGTCGAACGATAGTTCTGCTCCAGCCGGATGACCTGCGCGCCGGGAAAATCGGTCTCGAAGCGCAGGATGTTGCCGACCTCGGCACCGCGCCAGCCATAGATCGACTGGTCGTCGTCGCCCACGCAGCAGATGTTGCGATGCGCCTGCGCCAAGAGCCGCAGCCACATGTATTGCGCGACGTTCGTGTCCTGATACTCGTCCACGAGAATATAGCGAAAACGGTCCTGCCAGGTCCGCAGCACGTCCGGGTGGGCCTGAAACAGGTTGACGCAATGCATCAGCAGGTCGCCGAAATCTACCGCGTTCAGTTCAAGCAGCCGGCGCTGATAGGCGGCGTATAGCCGGCCACCGAGGCCGTCGAAGGCGCGCTCCTCGCCCTTGGGCAGCTTGGCCGGAGACAGGCAGCGGTTCTTCCAACTGTCGATCAGATGCGCAAGCTGCCTTGCGGGCCAGCGCTTCTCGTCGATATTCTCGGCCTGAATCAACTGCTTGAGCAACCGGATCTGGTCGTCGGTATCCAGAATGGTAAAGCTGGGCTTCAGATGCAACTCGCTGTCGCCGATCAGTTCGGCGTGCCGGCGCAAGATCTTGACGCTGATCGAGTGGAACGTGCCCAGCCACGGCATGCCCTCGACCATCTCGCCCAACAGGCGGCCGATGCGGTTCTTCATCTCGCGCGCGGCCTTGTTGGTAAAGGTCACGGCCAGAATCTGCCCCGGCCGCGCCCGCCCGAGGTTCAGCAGATGTGCAATGCGCGTAGTCAGCGCGCGGGTCTTGCCGGTACCGGCGCCGGCCAGCAGCAAGACGGGCCCGTCCAGCGCCTCGACCGCATCACGCTGCGCCGGGTTCAGACCGTCCAGATACGGCGTGGGCCGCGCACCCATGGCACGCTGCGAAAGCGGGACGGGCGGTGCGGCTGCGGCCTCGAAGGCATCCGAGTCGTCGAAATTGCTCATGCCGGCACCATAGCCCCGCAGCCGCTTTCGGGAAAGCCTGTCGTTCTCATTTCGTTCACAGGCCATTTACCAACACGAAGAGCCCCAAAAAAACGAGAAAGCCAAGTGCCAAAAAAACCGCGCCGACCGCATATAGCCGGATGCGTTCGCGGCGATTTCTTGGGTGAAACCAATCCAGAAACCCCTGACCGTCGAACACCGGATTGGCATACAGCATCCCGAACGCCAGAGGACCGGACACCCGCCCCTCTGCCAGCCGCCTTGCTTGCCATTCTGGATAGCGATGGCCCAGACAAAGCCACATTGCCGCCAGCCGGGCCATCAGGAAACAGACCATTCCGCAGCAGAGCCAGAGCATCACGCCCGAAGGCCGGCGAAAATCGCGGGATCCAGACTGGCTTGTGCGAAAGTCTCGCCCTGGGTCAGCACGCTGACCGCATCATGCGAATGCAACGATTCCTGATGGCTGGCGACGACACGGAAATCGCCGATCCGGGGCTCGGCCATCAGTCCGGCGGCAAAGGCGCGCACCGCGTCCTCGACAAAGATCGGGTTGGCGGCGTTGAGTTCGGCGAATGCCTGCTCGTCCTCGCGCTTGACCATGACCTGCGTTTCGGTCGCGACAGCCCGCCGGCACAGCGCCACCATATCCTCGAACCACAGCGTATCGCCCTGCATCACCGCCGAGATCCGGGCCACCGACCGCTGGGAATGCGGCGTCGCCAACTGGCCGCGCATCTGCCGGGCATGCTCGGCAAGTTCCAGCGAACACGGGCAGGTCGAACTGTAGACATAGTCGAAATGCATGATCCGCAGCCGCTGGCCGGCGCGTTCCGCAAGCTCCAGCGCGATATCGTAATATTGCCAGCCCGACAGCCCCGAGCGCAGCGATTCGACCCGCATCGGATAGCTGAGCCGCATCAGGATACGGGCGTCGAAGCTGTCCAGATCGGATTTGTAATCCTCCAGCGCCGCCTCCAGCACGCCCATCGAGAACTGCTTTTCGGCATGGGCATAGAACGAGCGCATGATCCGGCTCATGTTGATGCCCTTACGGTCGGCCTCAAGACTGACCGTGCCGGTGACCGAGGTCTCCAGCACGATCTCGCCCCCCTCCTGCGTCTGGTAGCGGATCGGCAGGCGAAAGTTCGAGATGCCGACATGCTGGATCGGCGCGCGGGCGCCCACGATCAGGCTGGCCGGGCCGTTCTGCAGGTCCGGCAGGCTGGCCTTATAGCTGTCATCCACCCGGAAATCGGCCGGGTATTCGCGCTTGAGCGCCGGATAGGCGCGATCGGTGGCGACGGGGCGGGCCTCGGTCATGGTCGTCTCCCTGGCGGTCGGCAACAATCTGGGAACTCGGGACCCAAAAGGAAAGGGGCGCCCGGAAAGTTCCGGGCTTTCATCATCAGCCCAGCGACTGGCGGATGTCGGCGATCAGGTCCCCAGCGTCCTCAAGCCCGATGGACAGGCGCAAAAGACCGGGCGTGATGCCAAGCTCAAGGCGCACCTCTTCGGACAGACGCTGGTGCGTCGTGGTGGTGGGATGGGTGACGATGGATTTCGCGTCGCCCAGATTGTTCGAGATCTGAATGATCCGCATCCGGTTCATTGCCGCAAAAGCCGCCTCTTTGCTGCCAAGGTCGATGGCGACCATGGTGCCCCCCGCGCCCATCTGGCGTTGCACCAGTTCATATTGCGGGTGGTCGGGCAGGCCGGGATAGATCACGCGCCCGATCCTGGGCTCTTCTTTCAAAGCCACGGCGACCCGATGCGCGCTGTCGGTCTGGGCGCGCACACGCAGCTCCATCGTCGCCAATCCGCTGAGCATCAGCCAGGCGTTGAAGGGGCTGATCGCGCCGCCGGTATGCTTCAGATAGGGTTCGGCCACCTCGCGCACGAATTCGCGAGTGCCGCAGATCACCCCGCCCAGACAGCGGCCCGAGCCGTCGATATGCTTGGTTGCGGAATAGACCACCACATCGGCGCCCTGCTCTACCGCGCGGGAATAGACCGGGGTGGCAAAGACGTTGTCCACGACGACCAGCGCGCCAGCCGCATGAGCCAATTCGGAAACGCCGGCGATATCCACCACCTCCAGCGCCGGGTTCGAGACCGACTCGAAAAACACCGCGCGGGTCGTCGGCCGGATCGCGGCGCGCCACTGATCCAGATCGGTGCCGTCGACATAGCTGACCTCGACCCCGAATCGGGTCAGGACATCCAGCACATACAGGCAGGATCCGAACAGCGCCCGCGACGACACGATATGATCGCCCGGCTTGACAAAGCACATCAGCGCGCCATTGACCGCCGCCATGCCGCTGGCGGTGGCGAATGCGTCCTCGGTCCCCTCCAGATCGGCCATCCGATCCTCGAACATGCGCGAGGTCGGGTTGCCATAGCGGGCATAGATGAATTCATCCGCGCCGGTTTTCAGAAAGCGGGCTTCGGCCTGTTCGGCACTGTCATAGGAAAAGCCCTGGGTCATGAACAGGGCCTCGGCCATCTCGCCATATTGGCTGCGGCGGATGCCGTGATGGACCGCGCGCGTGCGCGGATGCAGAGGCGGGTTCGACTCCTGGGACATGGTTCGCTCCTGATGGTCAGGAAATCCGGTTACCCCCGCCGGACTTGCCTTGCAAGAGTGCAGGCGGGCTATTCACCATCCCGAGGCTGGGCGTGACGCTCGAACAGGCGGGAATTCCCGATGAAGAAAATCACCATGATCGCCGGCAGGCCGAAGGTCTTGAAGTTCACCCAAGCCGTCTCGGACATCAGCCGCCAGACCGCTTCGTTCATGACGGCAAGCCCCAGAAACAGCAGTGCCATGCGCAGGGTCAGGATGCGCCAGCCTTCCGCATTCATCGGTAAGGCCTCGGACAGGACCAGTTCCAGCCAGTTGCGGCGCAGAACAAGGCTGATGCCCAGAAGCGCGGCGAAGATCAGGTAGATCAGCGTGGGCTTCATCTTGAAGAACTTCGGATCGTTCAGCCAGATCGACAGCCCGCCAAAGACCACCACCAGCACCAGCGTGGCCACCTGCATGGGCGAAAGCCTGCCCGTCAGCCGCCAAAGCGCCAGCGTGCTCAGCGCCAAGACGGGCACGAACACCAGCGTAGCCAGTATAAAGCCGGAATAATCACGGCCCGCGAGGCTGACCGTATGGTCGCGAAACCGCATGAAGACCAGAAAAAACAGGACCAGAGGGCCCAGTTCCAATGCGGCCTTGAGCGATGGTTTGATCTTGCGCGGTTCGGTCAAGGCGAGCTCCTGTTTGCGGCGATAGTCGGCGGCTGTGGCGGGGTTTTGCCCCGGTCACGGCCCCGGCGCAAGCGGCGGACCTCAGTCAAGCAGGACCGCGGCCAGAATAGGACCGCTGGCCGAGCGCCGATCGCCCCGTCCCAACTCCTGCGCCAGAATGGCGTGGCGGGTATCTTCTGGAAAATCGGCGCTGTTCTGCGTGTCGCTTCGGACCGTCATGCGCAGGGGGGTGCGACCGTCCCATTCGGCGATCCGTTCAACCCCAAGCACCACGTTGCGATATTCCAGCGCGATACCACGATTTTCACCGGCCTTAATCGCCACATCCCGTCGCGGCGCATAGCGCACCAGAATGATCGCCACCCTGTCGGCAACGGCGCCGCGCGGAGTCAGTTCGATGCGATAACCGTCTTTGTCCTGACTGGAGGAAACCATGACCGGCGCGGGCCGCGACATCTGGGTTTGCAACAGCCCCACCAGTTCCGCCGGACGCAGCGCGATCAGCGTCTCGGTGCCGCCGACGACGATCTGCGGCGTATAGATCGCCCGTTCACCGGCTTCATGCGCGTAAGCCTGCTGGCGACGGGTGAATTCGGGACGGGCGAATTCATCGGCCCAGCCAAGGTAATCCCAGTAATCGACGTGCCAGGACAGGGCCAGCACGTCCTCTCGGTCGGCAAGATCGGCCAGCAACTCGTCGGCCGGCGGGCAGGACGAGCAGCCTTGCGAGGTGAAAAGCTCGACCACGACCGGGGGGTGGCCGACCGGCCCCATCATGCGCGTGCGGGGTTGCACCTCGGCGAATGAGACCATGCCGGACGAGGCCAACGCATCGCTGTCGACAATCGGCGGCATCCCCTCGGCCGGGACACCCAATGCACCCTCGGGCGCCTCGATCAGGCCGATGATGCCGTCGTCCTCCTCTTCTTCGAAAAAGGGCGGCGGGAAAGCCGGCGCGGGATCGGTGGCGTCGCCAGTGGGCGCAGCCGCCGATTCCGGTGCGGCGGTCGCTGCCGCGGCCGGAGTGTCGGACGATCCGGCGGGGACATCCTGCGCCCATATCGGTGGGGCAAATCCGCTCAGCAGCACCCACAGGGCGCAGGTCAGGGCCGACACGACCGTCATTTTCCGCCCCTGCCCCTGGGCCGTCGTCTTGATGCGCCTTGCTGCCATATTGTCTATTTTCCCGGCCCTTCCGATGCGCAACAGCTAAACCGGCCGATGCAGGAACGACAAATCAATGCTTTGTTAGCACGGCGTTCCCGGCACGTGACCGTGATGCAAAACCCACATCTTGCCGCCATGCCAAAAATTTGGCATACAATGGCATACAAAGTCCGCCGCACCCCTTGAACCCCATCCGGAAAAGGGGCAAATGGCGGGTAGCACCGCCATTCAGCCACCTTTCAAGGATAGGGAGCCGAGCCTATGCCCATCGAAACAGGAACCGATACCGCAAAGACGCGCCGCCAGCTTCAGGTGGGTTCTCGCAGCTATGCCTATTACTCGATCGACGCCGCGACCCAAGCAGGTCTGGGCGATTTCTCGAAACTGCCAGCCTCGTTGAAGGTCGTGCTGGAAAACCTGCTGCGCTATGAGGATGGCGGCCGCACGGTCAGCACCGACGACATCAAGGCCTTCGCCGAATGGGCGCAAAAAGGCGGCCAGAATCCGCGCGAGATCGCCTATCGCCCGGCCCGCGTGCTGATGCAGGACTTTACCGGCGTTCCGGCGGTTGTCGATCTGGCCGCGATGCGCGACGGCATCAAAGCGCTTGGCGGCGATGCGCAAAAGATCAACCCGCTGAACCCGGTCGATCTGGTCATCGACCACTCGGTGATGATCGACGATTTCGGCAACCCCCGCGCCTTCCAGCGCAACGTCGAGCTGGAATATGAACGCAACATGGAGCGTTATACCTTCCTGAAATGGGGGCAAAAGGCGTTCAACAACTTCCGCGTCGTGCCGCCCGGCACCGGCATCTGCCACCAGGTGAACCTGGAATACCTGGCGCAGACCGTTTGGACTGACACCGATCAGCAGGGCGAGAACGTCGCCTATCCCGACACGCTGGTCGGCACCGACAGCCACACGACCATGGTCAACGGCCTTGCCGTGCTGGGCTGGGGCGTCGGCGGGATCGAGGCCGAGGCCGCGATGCTGGGCCAACCCGTGTCGATGCTGATCCCGGAAGTCGTCGGCTTCAAGCTGACCGGCCGGATGATGGAAGGCACCACCGCCACCGACCTGGTGCTGAAGGTCGTCCAGATGCTGCGCAAAAAGGGCGTCGTCGGCAAGTTCGTCGAATTCTATGGCGAAGGGCTTGACCATCTGCCGCTGGCGGACCGCGCGACCATCGCCAACATGGCGCCCGAATATGGCGCGACCTGCGGCTTTTTCCCCATCGACAACGAAACGCTGCGTTACCTGCGCAATACCGGCCGCGACGAGGACCGTATCGCACTGGTCGAAACCTATGCCAAAGAAAACGGTTTCTGGCGCAGCGCGGATTACGAGCCGATTTATACCGACACGCTGCATCTGGACATGAGCGACATCGTTCCTGCGATCTCGGGCCCGAAACGGCCGCAGGACTACACGCCGCTGAACCTTGCCGCCCGCGCTTTCTACAAGACCGTCTCGGAATATCGCGGCATCGACGTTTCGGTCGCCGCCAACGAGATGGTGGACGAAGGCGGCACGAATTTTGCCCCGGCCAATGACGTGCGCAAGACCGTGGCGGTCGAGGGCAAGGACTATACCGTCCGCGACGGTTCGGTGGTGATCGCCGCGATTACGTCGTGCACCAACACCTCAAACCCCTATGTGATGATCGGCGCCGGTCTGGTGGCCCGCAAGGCGCGTGCGCTTGGCCTGACCCGCAAGCCCTGGGTCAAGACCTCGCTGGCACCTGGCTCGCAGGTCGTGGCCGAATATCTGAACGCCGCCGGCCTGCAAGAAGATCTGGATGCGATCGGCTTCAACCTCGTCGGGTTCGGCTGCACGACCTGCATCGGCAACTCGGGGCCGCTGGGCGATCCGGCGATCTCTAAGGCGATCAACGACAACGATCTGGTGGCAACCGCCGTGCTGTCGGGCAACCGCAACTTCGAAGGTCGCATCTCGCCAGACGTGCGGGCGAACTACCTGGCCTCGCCGCCGCTGGTCGTAGCCTATGCCATCGCTGGCGACGTGAACATCAACCTGACCAAGGACCCGATCGGGCAGACGCCCGAGGGCAAGGATGTCTATCTCAAGGACATCTGGCCGACCACCCAAGAGGTGGCGGAGCTGGTCGAGGCCACGGTCACACGCGAAGCCTTCCAGAGGAAATACGCCGACGTGTTCAAGGGCGACGAGCGCTGGCAGGCCGTCGAGATCACCGACAGCGAGACCTATGACTGGCCGCCGACCTCGACCTATATCCAGAACCCGCCCTATTTCCGCGGCATGTCCAAGGATCCGGGACAGATCACCAATATCCAGGGCGCGCGCATTCTGGCGGTCCTTGGCGACATGATCACCACCGACCACATCTCGCCCGCGGGTTCGTTCAAGCCCACCACTCCGGCCGGAAAATATCTGACCGAGCGTCAGGTCGCGCCCAAGGACTTCAACAGCTATGGCTCGCGCCGCGGCAACCATGAGGTCATGATGCGCGGCACCTTCGCCAATATCCGCATCAAGAACGAGATGCTGGACGCAGTCGAGGGCGGCTATACCAAGGGGCCGGATGGCGAGCAGACCTCGATCTTCGACGCCTCCATGGCCTATCAGGAGCAGGGCACGCCGCTGGTGGTGTTCGGCGGTGTCGAATATGGCGCGGGCTCGTCGCGTGACTGGGCTGCCAAGGGCACCAACCTTCTGGGCGTCAAGGCGGTCATTGCCGAAAGCTTCGAGCGTATTCACCGCTCGAACCTGGTCGGCATGGGTGTGATCCCCTTCGAGTTCACCAATGGCGAAAACCGCAAGTCGCTGAACCTGAAAGGCGACGAGGTGATCTCGATCGAGGGGCTGGAGGGTGCGTTCAAGCCGCTGTCGCTGGTGCCCTGCACCATCCGCTATGCCGATGGCAGCGAAAGAACGATCCAGTTGAAAGCTCGCGTCGATACCGAAGTCGAGATCGAGTATCTCGAAAACGGCGGCGTGCTGCATTACGTGCTGCGCAATCTGGCGAAGGCCTGATCCGTTTATATGGGCTGAATGGGCCGTCCCTTTGGGGGCGGCCTTTTTGCTTTATGACCTGTGTTGCCATGGGTATTTGGGCAACGAAGAAGCCCGGTTGGTGAATTGGAGTTTGGGGCTGCAGACAAGATCGGCAGGCTTTTCGGGAGAGCCCAGGGTTATTCCTCGGCGCAATACCACACGGCGCCGCCTGCCGCGGCCGTACCGATCACCAGCGAACCGACCGCTACCGGCGACGAAGCGATGCCCATGGCTGCCGCGCCCGCCGTTTCAAGCGTGCCGACCATCTGCCCCGAGGTTGCAGCCAGAATCGTGGCACCGGGTCGCTGTGTCACCGCGTCATAGCCGGCAACCGCCAGCGCATTGGTATTGCGGAAGGCCGCCTGACGCGTCGAGTTGACCCGCTCGCACAAGGTCTTGCGGCAAAGCGCATTCCCTTTTCGCGCACCCTTTCTTGCGCCGACATAGGTGTCGGTTTCCTTGTCCCAGAGCAGGCAATAGCTGCCGTCATCATCCATGTCGTTGCGGCGCAGGATCTCGCGCAGCGTGACATAGCCCGGGCAGGAAATCCGCCCCCAGGCGGAGAAATTCTTTTCAAGCCGACCGGTGTTTTCATGAAACTCGGCATCGCGGACATAATTGATTTCGGTCGGCTCGCCCGCGACCGAAGTCTCGCAAGTCCAAAGCCGCTCGTCCTTGGCGGGTTTTTCCTGCGCCGTCGCGGGCAAGGCGAGAATCACTGCCACCAGAACCGCTATCGGACGCATCGCACTCTCCTTCGAATCCGTCGCCATGAATCCGAAATCCCGGTCGAGGTTGCAATCCGCGACCATGGGAGTTCGACGCAATGTGATCGGGAAGGTGACGATTGCGGCACATGCGAATGCCATGCGGTTTGCCGATGAAAACAAGATCGGAAAACCGCCAAGAAAAAGGCCGCCCCCGAAAGGACGGCCTGAAACCTTGCGACCCTGAAAGGATCAGTTTTTCGCGTAGAATTCGACGACCAGGTTCGGTTCCATCTGCACGGCATAAGGGACATCGCCCAGAGCCGGCGTGCGCACGAAGTTTGCGGTCATCTTGTTGTGATCGACTTCCAGATAGTCCGGTACGTCACGCTCGGCCAAGCCGACCGATTCCAGCACGATGGCCAGTTGACGCGACCGTTCGCGGATCGAGATCACGTCGCCTTCCTTGACGCGATAGGATGCGATGTTCACGCGCTTGCCGTTCACCTCGATATGGCCGTGGTTCACGAACTGACGGGCCGCAAAGATGGTCGGCACGAATTTGGCGCGATAGATCACGGCGTCCAGGCGACGCTCCAGCAGGCCGATCAGGTTTTCACCGGTATCGCCCTTGACACGCTCGGCCTCGGCATAGATGCGGCGGAACTGCTTTTCGGTCAGATCGCCGTAATAGCCCTTGAGTTTTTGCTTGGCGCGCAGCTGGGTGCCGAAGTCCGACATCTTGCCTTTACGGCGCTGGCCGTGCTGGCCCGGACCGTATTCACGGCGGTTCAGCGGCGACTTGGCGCGGCCCCAGATGTTTTCGCCCATGCGGCGGTCGATTTTATACTTGGCAGCGGTGCGTTTGGTCATCGCTGTTCTCCTTCGTGTGTTATGTTCGTCGAAGGGCGTTGTCCTTTGGCAAAAGCCCGACAGGATTCCCCTTGCGGGGTCCACCAACACCAATGAAGCGGCGCTTATAACCGCGATGGGGCCGGTGTCAAGCGCCCGAAGCCCTTGAGTGGCAGCGCCGATGCCCCTAAATGTAAGACGACCAACCGAAAAGGCCCGAGATGTTTTCGATCCCCGGCAAATCCCCCGTGACCATCACTCTGGCAGCCGAGCGCCAGATCGCCCGCCTGATGGCGCAGAAATCCGGCAGTGGGTTGCGCATCGGCCTGAAAAAGGGCGGTTGCGCAGGCATGGAATACACCATGGAAATGGCTGACGCCCCCACCCCCGGCGACGAGGTGGTCGAGCAGGGCGAGGCGCGGGTTCTGATCGCACCCACCGCGCAGATGTTCCTGTTCGGAACCGAAATCGACTATGAATCGGGGTTGCTGGAATCCGGCTTCAAGTTCCGCAATCCGAATGTCACCGACAGTTGCGGCTGCGGCGAATCGATCAGTTTCGCCGCTTTAGAGGGGTCGCGGGCAAAAGCCTGAGCCTTTTTGCCGCAAGTTAGCGCCCACATGGCTTCGCCAGCCTTGATTGCCCCGGACCTCCGGCCTAATCCCCTAGCAGATCAAGAAAAGGGAGAGAGGCAGATGGCCCCGCGCAAACTCGCCGCCGGCAACTGGAAGATGAACGGAACCCTCGCATCACTGGCAGAGATCGACCAACTGCTGTCCGATCACCTCGCCCCGGGCTGCGACGTGCTGATCTGCCCGCCGGCCACGCTGGTCCATGCGCTGGCGGCGCGCACGCAGGGCAAGATCGCCGTCGGTGGCCAGGACTGCCATGCCAAGACATCGGGCGCCCATACCGGCGACATCGCAGCCGCCCAACTGCAGGACGCCGGCGCAAGCCATGCGATCCTTGGCCACTCCGAACGCCGTACCGATCATGCCGAAACCGACGAACAGGTCCGCGGTAAGGCCGTCGCCGCGCATGAAGCCGGCCTCGTCGCGGTGATCTGCGTTGGCGAAACCGAGGCGCAACGCGACGCCGGCCAGACGCTCGACGTGATTTCGGCCCAACTGGCGGGTTCGGTGCCCGATTGCGCCACGGCAGCCAATACGGTGATCGCCTATGAACCGGTCTGGGCCATCGGCACCGGTCGCACGCCCACCAACGACCAGATCGCAGAAGTGCATGCCCTGATGCGTGACCGCCTGTCGGCACGCTTTGACGACGGCGCCGACATCGCCTTGCTTTACGGCGGCTCGGTTAAACCGGGCAATGCGGCCGAGATCTTTGCCATCCCCCATGTGAATGGCGCGCTGGTGGGCGGCGCCAGCCTCAAGGCTCAGGACTTCGGACCAATCATCGCCGCGCTTGCCGTAACGTAATTGCTGCGACAGGAACCCCATTCTCTCCCGCCCGCCGGGAATGGAACGGCATTGCTGCCTGCAAGCCTTGCCGCCTCTTGCAAAGCCCCCCTGCCCGGGCATAGGTCTCGGCTGACATTCGGGACGGGACAATGGCAGAGCCGGCAATCTCATTTCAGGGCGTAACGCGCCGCTATCCGCAAAAGGGCGGGGCGGGCGATGTGGTGGCGCTGCACGACATCTGGCTGGACGTGCCGCAAGGCGCGATCACCGGCATCATCGGCCGTTCCGGCGCCGGTAAATCGACGCTGCTGCGTCTGGTGAACGGGCTTGAGCGGCCAAGCTCGGGCAAGGTGATCGTGAACGAGCGCGACGTGGGCGCGGCCTCGGACGCAGGGCTGCGCCGGATCCGGCGCGAAGTCGGCATGATCTTTCAGCACTTCAACCTGCTGGCCAGCCGCACCGTGGCCGAAAACATTGCCCTGCCGCTGGAAATCGCCGGCGAAGAAGGTGCCAGGATCGCCCCCCGCATCGATGAGCTGATCGAGCGTGTGGGGCTGGGCGCACAACGCAACCGTTATCCGGCCGAGCTCTCTGGCGGCCAGAAGCAGCGCGTCGGCATCGCCCGGGCGCTCGCGACCGGCCCGCGCGTGCTTTTGTCGGATGAGGCGACATCGGCGCTTGACCCCGACACCACGCGGCAGGTGCTGGCGCTGTTGCAGGACATCAACCGCGAGCTGGGCCTGACCATCCTGCTGATTACCCATGAAATGGCGGTGGTGCGCGACATATGCTCGCAAGTGGCGGTGATCGAGGGCGGTCGCATCGTCGAGGCCGGCGAAACCTATGAGGTCTTCTCGAAACCCGCGCATTCCACCACCCGATCTTTCCTGACCGGGGTGACCGGAGTTGCGGTACCGCAATTCGTCGCCCATCGCATGCAGGACGCGCCCCAATCACCCACGGCCGAGGCGGTGGTGCAGGTCACCTTCATCGGCGGGCATGCCACCGACCCGATGCTGGCCCGACTGACCTCGGAACGCGGGGTCAGCGTCAACATCCTGGCCGGCGCCATCGAAGAGATCGGCGACAAGCCTTTCGGCAGCCTGATCGTCGCGCTGCCCGTCGCGCGGCTGGAGGAATCGCGGCGTTTCCTGGAAGAACACGGGCTTCTGACAGAGGTGCTTGGCCATGTCGGCTAACCTGATCCCGATCCTGTGGCACGCGACCTTGCAGACGCTTTACATGGTAGCCATGTCCACCCTGATCGGCACGCTGATCGGCGGGCCGCTGGGCATCTTCCTTGCCACATCGCGACGGGGCGAGCTTCTGTCGGCCCCGGTGCTGAACACAACCCTCGGCCTGATCGTGAATGCGGCGCGCTCGACCCCCTTCATCATCCTGGTGGTGGCGATCATCCCTTTCACGCGCATGATCGCCGGCACTTCGATCGGCACCACCGCCGCCATCGTGCCGCTGACCATCGCAAGCGCCCCCTTCATCGCCCGCCTGATCGAAACCGCCATCCGCGAGGTCGACGCCGGATTGATCGAGGCCGCCCGCGCCATGGGCGCCACCCCCGGCCAGATCGTGCGCAAGGTGCTGATCCCCGAGGCGATGCCCGGCATCATCCTGGGCCTGACCCTCGCGGTGGTCAGCCTGATCGGCTATTCCGCCATGGTCGGCGCGGTCGGAGGCGAGGGGCTGGGCGATCTGGGCATCCGCTACGGCTATCAGCGCTTCATGCCCGAAGTCATGCTTGCCGTGGTCGTCATCCTCATCGTGCTGGTGCAACTGGTGCAATCGGCCGGGGAATGGATTGCCACCCGTTTCGACAAACGCGCGCCCCGCAATCGGGGCCGATAATCTGAAAGGACACATGATGCGCAAACTCAGCTTGGCACTTGCCTCGGCTCTCGGCCTGGCCGCCACCATGGCCGTGGCCGAAGACATCAAGGTCGGCGTCTCGCCGGGCGAACACGGCGAAATCATGGAAGAGGTCGCCAAGGTCGCCAAGGACAAGGGCCTGAACATCGACATCATCGAGTTCACGGATTACGTCGTGCCGAATCAGGCGCTGGCCGACGCTGACCTGCAGGCCAACAGCTTCCAGCACCAGCCCTATCTGGACAACCAGATCAAGGACCGCGGCTTCGATCTCGTCGCCATCGCCAAGACCATCACCACCCCGATGGGCGTGTATTCCGAAAAGCTGAAATCGCTGGACGAACTGCCCGAAGGCGCCAAGGTCGCGATCCCCAACGACCCGACCAACGGCGGCCGCGCTCTGCTGATCCTGCAGGATCAGGGCGTGATCACGCTGGCGGACGGCACCGGCCTGACCCCCTCGCCGCTCGACGTGACCGAAAACCCCAAGAACCTCAGGTTCCTGGAACTCGACGCCGCCCAGCTTCCCCGCGCGCTGGCCGATGCCGATATCGCCATCATCAACACCAATTACGCACTCGATGCCGGTCTGAACCCGCATGAGGACGCCATTGCCATGGAAAAGGCCGACAGCCCCTATGCCAATATCATCGTGGTGCGCAAAGGCGACGAAGACGCCGCATGGGCCAAGCAACTGGTCGAAGCCTATCACGACCCGGCGGTAAAACAGTTCATCGAAGAGAAATACCAAGGCGCCGTCATCCCGGCCTGGTGATCTTCTTCGTTGTTCAAATACCCAAGAACAGCGCCCTAATAAAAACGCCCCGCAACCGATGCGGGGCGTTTCCTCATTCCGACTTCATGCTGCCGGTGCGGCGCAGGCGGTCGTGCCAGCTCAGCGCCTCTTCGATCAGATGCGGCGTATGACCACCCCGCGCCAGCGCCCGGCTGTGATAATCCTCCATCGCATCACGCCATTCAGGCGCCACGCAATTTTGCAAGACCACACGCGCCCGCTCGCGCGGGGCAAGACCGCGCAGATCGGCCAGTCCTTGCTCGGTCACCAGAATATCCACGTCGTGTTCGGTATGGTCGACATGCGAAACCATCGGCACAACCGAGGACACATTTCCCCCCTTGGCCGTGGATTTGGTGACGAAAACCGACAGATAGGCATTTCTCGCGAAATCGCCCGAGCCGCCGATACCGTTCATCATCTGTGTGCCCATCACATGGGTCGAGTTCACGTTGCCGTAAAGGTCGAATTCCAGCGCCGTGTTGATGCAGATCAGCCCCAGCCGCCGGACGACCTCGGGGTGGTTGGAAATCTCTTGCGGGCGCAGCACCAGCTTGGGCTTGAACTCGGCAAAACGCCCCATGACGTCGCGGTATTTCGCCTCCGAAAGCGTGATCGAGGAACCCGAGGCAAAGACCATCTTGCCGGCATCCATCAGGTCGAAGGTCGAATCCTGCAAGACCTCGCTATACATGGTCAGGTCATGGAACGGGCTGTCGATAAAGCCGTGCAGAACCGCGTTGGCGATAGTGCCGATCCCGGCCTGCAATGGGTGCAGGTGACTGGGCAGCCGGGAATGCTGCACCTCGTTCTTCAGGAATTCGGTCAGGTGCCCGGCAATGGCGCGGGTCTCGGCGTCCGGGTCGTGGATGGTCGAGGACGAGTCCAGCTTGGTCGAGATCACGATGGCCGCGATCCGCTCGGGCGGGACGGGGATAAAGGGAAAACCGACGCGGCTTTCGGGCGTCACCACCGGAACAGGCGTGCGCGTCGGCCGATAGGTCGGAATATAGATGTCGTGCAGCCCTTCCAACGCCTCGGATTGGCTCAGATTGATCTCGACGATCACCTTCTCGGCCAACAGCGCGAAACTGGCCGAGTTACCGACCGAAGTGGTGGGGATGATACCGCCCGTCTCGGTGATCGCCACTGCCTCGACAATGGCGATGTCCACCGGGGGCAGTTGGCAGGTGCGCAACTGTTCGACCGTCTCGGACAGATGCTGGTCGATATACATCACCTCGCCCGCATTGATGGCGCGGCGCAGCACCGGATCGGACATGAAAGGAATGCGGCGCGACAGCACCTTCGCCTCGGCCAGCGTCTTGTCGAGGTCGTTACCGAGCGACGCCCCCGTCATCAACGTGACTTTCAAGGGTTCGCGCCGGGCGCGCTCGGCCAGCGCCATGGGCACGGCCTTTGCCTCGCCCGAACGGGTAAAGCCGCTCATGCCCAGCACCATCCCGTCACGGATCAAACTCGCCGCCTGATCAGCACTGACCACGCGATCACGCAGGGCCTTGTGACGGATACGGTTAAGATAATCCTGGGTCATGAAGCCTCCCCTCTAAATGCGGCACAAGCATTAGAGATCTCAAGCAAAATTGACAAATCAACCCAGCTATGCAGGCAAGGAAAGGCTGGCCAAGGGCCAGCCTTTTGCAAGACCGTTTCGAACCGCGCTCAGCGGCGGCTTTTGCCCAGCGACCAGGCCCCGTCCCCCAACAGCGCCAGCACAGCCATGATGATAGCCCAAAGCACGGGATATTCCCAACCGCCACCCGGGTTGCTGAAGGTAAAACCCGCGCCGCCATGGCCGAACCATGCCGCACCCAGCAGCACCGGAACCATCACCAGCGCGACTGAACGGGTATAGAACCCGGCGATCAGCGCCAACCCGCCCAGGATTTCGACCAGCATGGTCAGGGGGCCCAGAAAGCCAGGCAAACCTATGGACTGGAAATAGCCCGCAGTGCCGGAAGGCGTGAAAACCATCAACTTGATAAGCCCGTGAACCAGAAACCAGATCCCGGTCGAAACCCGCAGGACAAAGGCGGCAATATCGGCATTGTTCGGAGTGGCGACGGCATCGCCATAGCTAAGGTCGGTCATGTTTTGCTTCCTTGAATTTATATGCTGCGGAAGAGATAGCATTTGGCAATTGTCGCAAAAATGACCATATTCATGGAAACATTGTCGCCAAAACAGGGATCAATATGGACAGGATCGACGGCATCCGCGCCTTTGTCGCCGTGGTCGATGCCGGCTCGTTCACTCGGGCGGGCAAGCGGCTGGGGATCTCGAACAAGCTGGTCAGCAAATATGTCGCGGCGTTGGAGGGGCAGCAGGGCGTGACTCTGCTCAACCGCACCACACGCGCCCTGTCGCTGACGCCGGCAGGCGAGCGTTACCTGACCGCCGCGCGCCGCGTACTGGCAGCGGTCGAAGAGTTGGACGCGCAGGCCCATGCCGAGGAAGGCGCCTTGACCGGCCGGTTGCGCATCACCGCGCCCGTCGCCTTTGGCGAAATGTTCGCGACCACCTTGACCCGCGATTTCACCCGCGCGCATCCGGGGGTCGAGATCGACCTGAATCTCTCTGACCGCTATGTCGATCTGGCGGCCGAAGGTTTCGATCTGGCGTTGCGCATCGGCCAATTGCCCGATTCCAGCCTGATCGCGCGGCGCATCGGCCAGACCGAAACCTGGGCCGTGGCCAGTCCCGCCTATCTGGCCGCCCATCCGCGCCCCGCCCGGCCCGAGGACCTGCGCGACCATGTGAACATCCGCGACAGCAACGCCCAGAACGCGGGCCGCGCCGTTTTTCTGATCGACGGCAAGGCGGTCAGCATCCCCTTGCCCGGCCACATCACGGTAAACAGCGCACAGGCGGTGCGGCGACTGGTGCTGGAGGCCGAAGGGATCGCACTGATCCCCAGCTTTGTCATTTCACGCGACATCGCCGAAGGCCGGCTGGAGCGTCTGTTGCCGGGCTTCCAGCGGCCGCAACTGGATATCCAGGCGCTCTATCTGCCGCAGCCATTCCTGCCGCCACGGCTCACAGCCTATCTGGACCACCTGCGCGCAAGGCTCAGTCCGCTGCTGAAAGCACCGCCCCCGGATTCATGATGCCCAAAGGGTCGAGCGTGGCCTTGATCGCCCGCATGACCGTCAGCCGCGCCGGATCGCCCCAGCGCGCCAGTTCGCCAACCTTCACGCGTCCGACGCCATGTTCGGCAGAAAACGAGCCGCCGCGTTCCACCACCATGGCATGCACCAGTTCCGACAACGCCTTGCGCCTGTCGTCATATTCCTCGCGCATGCGTCCCGGTGCGGGGAACAGGTTGTAATGCAGGTTGCCGTCGCCCAGATGCCCAAAGCAGTTGATCCGCACCCCTTCGCCCGCCAACGCTGCACCGGCATCGCGGATGAAGCCGGCGATTTCCGACAGCGGCAGGCTGATGTCGTGGCTGGCCACCGCGCCGACGCGGCGGTTCGCCTCGGGGATATGTTCGCGCAAGTGCCAGAAACCCGCCGCCTGCGCACCCGATTGCGCGATCACTCCGTCGGTGACAAGACCGCGTTCCATCGCCTCGATCAGCAGCCCCTCCAGCGCGGCCTCGGGCGCCAGCCCCTCTGGCAAGCCTACCTCGATCAGGACCGACCATTCCGCGCCGGGCAGCGGCTGGCGGATCTCGGGCAGCAACTCGGCCAGAAAGGCAAGGCCCTGCCCGCCGATAAGCTCGAACGCGGTAACGCCGCCGGCCATGCGCCCCTCGGCCAGCGACAACAGTGTCAGTGCCGCCTCGGGACCGGGCACCTGCAGCATGGCGATACCGATATTGGGCGACGGCACCACCAGCTTGAGGCTGGCCGCTGTGATGATACCCAGCGTGCCTTCGGACCCGATCAGAAGATCGCGGATATCGTAGCCGGTATTGTCTTTGCGCAGCCGCTTGAGGTCATGAATGATCGACCCGTCGGGCAGGACCGCCTCGATCCCCAGGCAAAGCGCGCGCGCCGTGCCGTAGCGCAGCGCGGTCACGCCGCCTGCATTGGTCGCAAGGCAGCCGCCGATCGCCGCAGTGCCCTGACTGGCAAGCGACAGGGGGAACAACCGGCCCGCGCCCTCGGCCGCGTCACGCACGGCTTGCAGGCTCATGCCTGCCTCGGCCAGCAGCACGTTTTCCTCGGGCCAGAGCCCGCGTAGCGCGGTCATCCGCTCCAGCGACAGGATCAGCGGGGCCGGCCCCCCGGACATGACCTGACCCGAGACAAGGCCGGTGCCGCCACCGCGCGGCACGATGGCCACGCGCGCCTCGGCGCAGGCGCGAACCACGGCAGCCACCTCGGCGGTATTGCGCGGCGCGGCGACCAGTCCGGCATGGCCGAGATAACGACCCCGTGGTTCTTCCAGATAGGCGGGCGATACCGGGCGCAGCACACCTTCGGGAAGCTTCGCGCCCAGGGATTCATCGGCGGGGTTCAACATCAGCGCACCTCGGTCTTGCCACGTCGGTCGTTGCGCAGGTTGGAATACAGCACATGGTTGCGCCAACGTCCGTTGATCTGCAAATAGCTTTGCGCGACGCCTTCGTACTTAAACCCCGACCGCTCCAGCACCCCGCGCGAGGGGGCGTTTTCGGGCAGGCAAGCTGCCTCGATCCGGCTGAGGTCCATATCGCCGAAAGCGTGCTGGACAACGGCGCCGATAGCCTCGCGCATATAGCCCTGCCGTGCAAAGGGCAGGCCGATCCAATAGCCGATGGTCGCCGATTGCGCCGGGCCGCGGCGGATATTGTCCAGCGTGATCGCCCCCAGAAACGTGCCGTCGCGCCGGATCAGGAACAGCGGCAGCGCAGTGCCGTTGCGTGTGGCGCGCTGCGCCCAATAAACCCGGTTGGTAAAGCCGCGCTTGGTCAGGTGGTCGGTGGCCCAGACAGGTTCCCACGGCGTCAGAAAGGCGCGGCTTTCGGCTCGCAGCGCCGCCCATGCGCCGAAATCGGCATGCGCAGGCAAACGCAGCACCATCCGCTCGGCTTCCAGACGAGGCGGACGGCGGCGTGTGAACATCAGGCGGCAAGCCTTTCGGCCAGAACCTCGCGCGTCGGCGCGCCGGCCACCGGGCCATAAAGCGCCAAGGCAGGACGGGCGCCCGCGATCAGCCGCTCGGCGTGAAGGCGAATATCCGCAACGGTCACGGCGTCGATACGCTCGGCCACCTCGGCGGGATCGGGCACCCTGCCCCAGATCGCCAGCGACCGGGCCATCCGCTCGGCCTGACCCGTCGGGCTTTCCAGTCCCATCAGCAGGCCGGCTTTCAACTGTGCCCGCGCACGCGCCACCTCGACCTCGGTCATATCCTCGGCCGAGCGTTTCAACTCATCCACGGTCAGGTTGGCAAGATCCGCGATCTGTTCGCCCGAGGTGCCGGCGTAGATCGTCACCATGCCGGTATCGTCGTGAAAGCCCGACTGCGCGAAGATGGAATAGCAAAGACCCTTCTCCTCGCGCAGTTTCTGGAACAGGCGCGAGGACATCCCGCCCCCCAGCACCGAAGTCCAGATCTGTGCGGCATAGAAATCGGGGGCCTGATATCCCGGCCCTTCGAAGGCCAGCGCGAAATGCGCCTGCTCCAGCTTTTTGATGCGGCGCGCTTCGGCGCCCTGCCAGCGGGCGGGCTCGCGGGTGGTCAGGGCACGCGACGACAGATGGCCGAAAATCGCCTCGGCCTGACGCAGGATGCGGTCGTGGTCCACCGCGCCGGCGGCGGCAATGATCATCCGCTCTGGGCCGTAATGTTCCCCGATAAAGCCCGAAAGATCGTTGCGGTTGAAACCGCTGACCCTCTCGGCCGGGCCAAGGATGGTGCGGCCCATGGGTTGGTCGGGATAGGCGGCCTCTTGCAACCAGTCAAAGATCACGTCGTCGGGCGTATCCAGTGCCTGCCCGATCTCTTGCAGGATCACGCCGCGCTCGACCTCGATCTCGCGCCCGTCAAAAACCGGGTTCATCACGATGTCCGAGATCACGTCCAGCGCCAGCTCGACATCCCCCGCCAGAACCCGCGCATAATAAGAGGTCACGTCGCGCGAGGTATAGGCGTTGATATAGCCGCCCACATTCTCGATCGACTCGACGATCTCCAGTGCGCTGCGCCGCGCCGTGCCCTTGAAGGCCATATGCTCAAGAAAATGGGCGATGCCGTTCTGTTCGGCGCGTTCGTCGCGGCAGCCGGCATTGACCCAGATGCCGATAGAGGCGGAATGCAGGCCGGGCATGTTGCGGCTGACGACACGCAGCCCGTTGGGCAAAGTGCTGATGCGGATTTGGCTCACTCGGTTCTCCGTTCAAGGATCAGCGATTTAATGACCCCGGCGTCGTTTGCAATACGGGTAATGCGTTCGTCACGCTGAAACAGGTCCGCCATATGCTGTGGCAGCGGCGGACGGATACCCACGGCGGCCTCGACCGCGTCGGGAAATTTCGCGGGATGCGCGGTCGAAAGGCTGATCATCGGCACGCCGGGGCGAAGATGCTCGCGCGCCACTTTCACGGCGACGGCGGTATGCGGACAGATCACCTCGGCGGTCTCATCGCGGATGGTGGCGATCATCGCCGTGGTTTCCTCTTCCGAGGCCCGACCCGTGACATAGGTTTCACGCAATTGCTGCAATGCGCCCTGACTGATGGTGAAACCGCCGGCTTTCAGCTCATCCATCAGCTTGGCCACGGCATTGCCGTCGCGGTCATAAGCAAGCCACAACGCGCGTTCGAAGTTCGAACTGACCTGAATATCCATCGAGGGGCTGATCGAGGGTTCGACCATGCCGACGCGATATTCGCCGCTGGTCAGGGCGCGGTGCAGGATGTCGTTCTGGTTGGTGGCAACCACCAGCCGTCCGATAGGCAGGCCCATGGCCCGGGCTATGGAGCCGGCGAAAATATCGCCAAAATTGCCGGTCGGCACAGTGAAATCCACCTCGCGCCTTGGCGCGCCAAGGCTGACGGCGGCGGTGAAGTAATAAACGATCTGCGCCAGCACCCGCGCCCAGTTGATCGAGTTGACGCCCGCAAGCCCAACCTCGTCGCGGAAATCATGGTCGTTGAACAGATCCTTCAGCCGTGCCTGGCAATCGTCGAAAGTGCCGTCCACGGCCAGCGCATGCACATTGGCGTCGGCCGGCGTGGACATCTGCCGGCGCTGAACTTCGCTGACCCGGCCATGTGGATACATGATGAACACATCGACGTTCGACAGGCCGCAGAACGCCTCAATCGCGGCCGAGCCGGTGTCGCCCGAGGTCGCGCCCAAAATCGTCACCCGATTGCCCGACCGCGCCAGCGCCAGCTGGAAAAGCTGGCCGATAAGCTGCATGGCAAAGTCCTTGAAGGCCAGCGTGGGACCGTGGGACAATTCCAGCAGGTGGTGACCGGGCGCAAGCTGGACCAGCGGTGCGCGGGCGATGTGATCGAACCCTGCATAGGCACGGGCGATGGCCCCTCTCAGATCCGCATCGCTGAAGCTTTCGCCAACAAAGGGGCTGACGACCCGCCGCGCGACCTCTTCATAGGGCAGTCCTTCGAAGCGGGCGATCTCGTCGGCCGAGAACATCGGGATAGCCTCGGGCAGGTACAGCCCGCCGTCCCGTGCCAGCCCCGTCATCATCGCCTGTTCGAAATCCAAGACCGGAGCCCGCCCCCGGGTCGAAACGTAACGCATCGCGTCCCCCTAGAATTGCCGCTGCCTGATACGCCAGATCAGCGCCACTGTCATCCCTGCCCAGACCGCGGCCAACATAAACCATTGCGCGGCATAGCTGAGATGGTTGTTCGGAATACCTTCGACCGCAACAGGGATCGGCTGAACCCCTTGGGCGTCGCCCCGCACCTCGGCCGCCACGACCAGGATCGGCTCGGTCCCCAGTTGCGCGGCCATGGCCGGCACGTCGCGCGCGAACCAGACATTCTCTGCCAGATTGGGTGCGGGCGTGCCGCTGCCTTTTTCGTCGGGCCAGTGCAGATTGCCGGCCACCTCCAACCGCACCGGCGGGCGGGACGCCCGCTTGTGATCCTGATCGACGAAACCGCGATCCAGAAGGATCCTGCGCCCGTCATCAGTGACAAACCCCGAGACGATCTGATAGCCGCCGCCCGACTCGCGGGTGCCTGAGAGCACGTCGATCTCATACCCCGTGGTCTGGCCTGAAACCAGCACCGGCAGGTATTTCATCGAAGGCTCGACCGCCGCCGGCAGCGTCACGGGCTGGTCTTCGATCTTTTGCTGGATCTGGGCGATCAGCCCCTCTTTCCAGTCCATCCGACGAAGCTGCCACATACCCAGCGAGATCAGGATGGCACAACCCACCACGCCGACGATCAACGGAAACAGATAACGGCGCAAGGCGAGCCTCCAAAGCAAACGGCGCGGGAACATCTGCTCCCGCGCCGTAGAAATTTCAGTCGGGATCAGCGGCCCCAGATATAGATCACGACGAACAGGAACAGCCAGACCACATCGACGAAGTGCCAGTACCAGGCGGCAGCTTCGAAGCCGACATGCTGCTTTTGGGTCATCTGCCCCTTGAGCAGACGGATCAGGCAGACGAACAGGAAAACCGTGCCGATAATGACGTGGAAACCGTGGAAACCGGTGGCCATGAAGAAGGTGCCGGCATAGACCGTGTCGGCCATGCCGAAGGCGGCGTGGCTGTATTCGTAGGCCTGAAGCGCGGTGAAGCAAACGCCCAAAACAACGGCAACGATAAGCCCGTTGATCGTGGTCCGGCGGTCGCCCTCATGCACAAAGGCATGGTGCGCCCAAGTCACGGCAACGCCCGAAAGCAGCAGGATCAGCGTGTTGATCAGCGGCAGGTGCCAAGGGTCGAAGGTGACGATGCCTTCAGGCGGCCAGACGCCGTCCTTGATCGGGCTTTCCGGTCCCATCGGATACATAGCGTTCTTGATGAAGGCCCAGAACCAGGCGACGAAGAACATCACCTCGGACATGATGAACAGGATGAAGCCGTATTGCAGGCCGATGCGCACCACCGGAGTGTGTTCGCCCGTCTCGCCTTCATGGATGACATCGGACCACCAGCCGAACATCACATAAAGCACGCCCGCCAGACCAATCAGGAACAGCCACGGCCCGCCGGCCTTCATCCACATCACAGCGCCGGTCAGCATCACGAAGGCGCTGATTGCACCAAGGAAGGGCCAGATCGATGGCGGCAGAATCTGATAGTCGTGGTTCTTTACATGGGCCATGGCTGCATTCCCGGCTGTTGCTGGTTCTTGTTGCTCAGTTTACGGTCGGTTCCGTTTTCACGTCCAGCGCCGCCTGTTTCGGCGCGGGCGGATCGGTCCGATGGAAAGTATAGGACAGGGTAATATCGCGGATACGGCCGGCATCGCGGTCCTTGACCAGATCGGCATCCACAAAGAAGCTGACCGGCATTTCGACCCGCTCACCCGGTTGCAGCGTCTGCTCGGTAAAGCAGAAGCACTCGATCTTGTTGAAGAAATAGCCAACGGCATCGGGGGCGACGTTATAGCTGGCGGTTCCGGTCACCGGCTCGTCGGTATTGTTGATCGCCTCATAGAAGGCGATGGCGTTTTCGCCGATGCGCAGCTCCATTTCGCGCTGCATGGGCCGGAAGGTCCAGCCCAGATTGGCATCGACGTTGGAGTCGAAACGCACCCGGATCTTTTCGTCCAGCACCGTGTCCGAGGCGGCCTCGGCCACATTGGTGGTGCCGGCAAAGCCGGTCACCCGGCAAAACCAGGAATAGAATGGCACCGCCGCCCAGGACAGCGCGCCCATCAGCACGACGACGCCGACCAGCATCGTCACGGTGCGCCCGTTCGACCTTGGCTTCGCGCTCATTGCTCCACCTCTTGCGTTGCGGCCTGCAGGGCTGCCGGAGTACCCGGCGCGGCCACAGGCGCCGCATTCGGCGCGGGCGGATCAGAATCCTGCGGCAGCATCGAGCTGCGCGGGCGATGATCGTAACCCTGCATCATGTCGCCTTGGGTGATCTTGACCACCGACAGGCCAAAGACCAGCGCGACAAAGGCCAGCAGCACGACCAAAAGACCGACGTTCCGGCTGCGCCTGCGCCTGTGCAGTTCATGTTCGACACGCGGCAGCATCACCACCCCCCAAGCCAGTGCTGCACCAGCAGCGCCAGAAAATGCAGGAATGTGTAATAGAGCGACAGGCGGAAATAACGTTTCTCGACCCGATAGCCATCGGCTTGGGCGTCCTCTTCGCGGCGGCGCAGGATCCGCCAGCCGCCGGCGATGAACATCACGTTCAGCACCACCGCGACCGCCAGATAAAGCGGCCCGCCGACCGAGGTAAAGCCCAGCCAAAGCGCAAAGGGCGCCAGAACCAGCGTATAGGCAAAGATATGCTGGCGCGTCACCTTGCGGCCATGCGTCACCGTCAGCATCGGCACGCCAGCCTTGGAATAGTCATCCTTCATGAACAGCGCGAGCGCCCAGAAATGCGGCGGCGTCCAGAAGAAAACCAGCGCGAACATCAGCAGCGATTCGATGCTGATGCCGCCCGTGGCGCAAGCCCAGCCGATCATCGGCGGAAAAGCCCCGGCAGCGCCACCGATGACGATGTTCTGCGGCGTCGAGCGTTTCAGCCAGATCGTATAGATCACGGCATAGAAAAAGATGGTGAAAGCGAGGAACCCGGCCGCAAACCAGTTCGCCGCCAGCCCCAGCATCATCACAGACAGGCCGGACAACGCGATACCCAGTCCCAGCGCCTCTTGCGAGGTGACGCGGCCCGACGGGACGGGACGGCCCGCGGTGCGTTTCATCACCGCGTCGATATCGGCATCATACCACATGTTGAGGGCGCCCGACGCACCGCCCCCCAGCGCGATGAACAGCACCGCGCAGAAAGCAACGAAAGGGTTGACCGGCACCGGCGCGATCCACAGGCCGACAAAGGCCGTGAACACCACCAGCGACATCACGCGCGGCTTCAGAAGCGCGACGTAATCGCCAAAGCCCGCCTCGGCAGGCCCCTCATATGCGTTGATATCGGCCACGACCCGACCTTACTCTGCCAAAGCCAGTTGAACGGGCTTCGCCGGCAGATAATCCGAGGCGTCAGCGGCGAATTCTTCTTTCGCGCCGGCAAGCCATGCGTCGTATTTCTCTTGGCTGACCGCCTTCACGACGATGGGCATATAGGCATGGTTGATGCCGCAAAGCTCGGAGCACTGGCCGAAATAGACGCCCTCCTGATCGACCGAGAACCACAGCTGCGCGATACGGCCCGGCACGGCGTCCTGTTTCACGGCAAAGGCGGGGATGGTCCAGCTGTGGATCACATCGGTCGCCGTCACCTGCACCAGAACCTTCTTGCCGACCGGAACCACGACCGCGTTGTCGGTGGCCAGCAGATATTCATCCTCGGAGTAACCAGCGTCTGCCAAGTCCTCTTTCTCCAACAACAGCGCATCGAAAGCGATGGCGTCGTCGGGATATTCATAAGACCAGTACCACTGATGGCCGATGGCCTTGATCACCAGATCGGGATCGTTGGGCATTTCCTGGCTGCGGAACAGGATCGGCAGGGAGAATGCGCCGATCGCCACCAGAATCAGCACTGGCACCAAGGTCCAGATCACTTCGACCGGAGTATTGTGGGTAAAGCGCGCCGGCACCGGATTGACCCGGCTGTTATAGCGAACGATGCAGATCAGCAGCAAAAGACAGACAAAGATCGTCACGGCCGCGATGATGTAGAGCACGAAAAGATCCAGCCATTGCTGGTCGTGGGCCAGCGGGCTCGA
Organism: Paracoccus methylovorus; assembly: GCF_016919705.1. Classification (NCBI taxonomy): domain Bacteria; kingdom Pseudomonadati; phylum Pseudomonadota; class Alphaproteobacteria; order Rhodobacterales; family Paracoccaceae; genus Paracoccus; species Paracoccus methylovorus. The sequence goes on along the minus strand of NZ_CP070371.1, from coordinate 194,870 downwards.
TGCGGGCTGGAACCCCATCGCACCATTCACCGGCTTGCCTATTACAGGCAGATCACCCAGCACGTCCTGCGCCAAGGCCGGCACGGCCATCACCGTCGCAGCTCCCAGGCTCATCACCGCCGCCACCCCGCGGCGCTTGGTCGCAATTGCCATTATCCCATCCCGTTGCCTATCATGCCACCGGCACGCCTCTGTCCTGAGACGGCCAGCATTCGGTCCTGCACCAGAACCATATCTTACCCCTGCGGGCAAGCCATACCTATCGACTTCTTGTCAAAAAAGCCCTAGGCGGGGCTTCAGGACAAGGACCGGCTCCATGACAGACGCTTCGTTTTCGCCCTTTCGGACGCATCTAGATCAGGACCGCGCGCTGCGCATCCTGCGCGACGCGCTGACCGGCGCGGATGATGGCGAGCTTTTTCTGGAACGCTCCCGCTCCGAGGCGTTGGTCTTCGACGACGGCCGGCTGCGCACGGCAAGCTATGATGCCGAACAAGGCTTCGGCCTGCGCGCGGTGCGGGGCGAAGTGACGGGCTATGCCCACTCGACCGAGATCGACGAGGCGTCGCTGGCCAAGGCTGCCGAAACCGTGCGACTGGCTGTCGGTGCGGGCGGCGGCACGCTTGCTCTGCCCCCCCAAGGCGACATCCGGGCGCTTTACGCCGCCATCGACCCGGCCGAGGAGGTTCCCTTCGCAGCCCGCATCGCGGTGTTGCGTGAAATCGACGCTTTTGCGCGCGGGTTGGATCCACGGGTGGTGCAGGTCTCGGCCAGCATCGCCACTTCGGTGCAAGAGGTGGCGATTTTGCGGGCCGAGGGCGGGCTTGCCACCGATTTCCGGCCCATGGCTCGGATAAACATCTCGGTCATCGTCGAATCCAACACCCGGCGCGAGTCGGGAACCGCAGGCGGTGGCGGACGTATCGGCCTTGCCGGGCTGGTCGCGCCCGAACATTGGCAGGGACTGGTGCGCGAGGCACTACGCATTGCGCTGGTCAACCTGCGGTCGGTTCCCGCGCCTGCCGGAGTGATGGATGTCGTGCTGGGTCCCGGCTGGCCCGGTATCCTGCTGCACGAGGCCGTCGGTCACGGCCTGGAAGGTGATTTCAACCGCAAGGGCCATTCCGCCTTTGCCGGCCTGCTGGGCCAGCGTGTCGCGGCGCCGGGTGTGACCGTCGTCGATGACGGCACGATTCCCGACCGGCGCGGCTCGATCTCGGTCGATGACGAAGGCACGCCCCCAGCTCGTAACACCTTGATCGAGGATGGTATTCTGGTCGGCTACATGCAAGACCGGCAAAACGCCCGTCTGATGGGCGTGACGCCCACCGGCAACGGGCGCAGGCAAAGCCACGCCCATGCACCCATGCCGCGCATGACCAATACCTTCATGCTGGCAGGATCCGAAGATCCGGCCTCGATCCTCGCCGGGCTGGAGGACGGTATCTATGCCGTTGGGTTCGGCGGCGGGCAGGTTGATATCACCAACGGCAAGTTCGTGTTTTCCTGCACCGAGGCTTATCGGGTCAAGAACGGTCAGGTCGGCGATCCGATCCGCGGCGCCACGCTGATCGGCGACGGCGCCACCGCTCTGGGCCAGATTCGCGCCATCGGAAACGACCTCTCGCTGGATCCGGGAATCGGCAATTGCGGCAAGCAGGGGCAATGGGTTCCGGTCGGTGTCGGCCTGCCCACCCTTCGCATCGGCGGCCTGACCATTGGCGGTTCAGCATCCTGAATATCAGCATTTTCAGCAGCTTATCGTAATATCGGCACGACTAACCCATTCTTAACCATTGCCATGCAATGACTCGATCCACGCGGATGAGACAAAGGCACAGGCAAATGGCAAGACTGTTTTCTTCGGACTCCCCCCATACCCCCAGACTAAAGGGATCCGGGCTTGCTGCCCTGCGCCTCATCCGCTCGCGCAAGGTCGGGCCGGCGACCTTTCACCGGTTGCTTCGCGAACATGGCAGCGCCGAAGCCGCGCTGGCCGCCCTGCCCGGCCTCGCCCACACCGCAGGGATCAAGGATTATACCCCCTGCCCAACGGCTGCGGCCGAGGCCGAGATCGCGGCCGGCCAACGGGCCGGTGCACGGCTGCTGACCTGGGACGACCCGGATTATCCCGCCCTGCTGCGCGAGATAGCCGATGCGCCGCCCGTGCTATGGCTGCGGGGCGATATATCCGTTCTCGACCGCCTGCCGGTGGCGGTGATCGGGGCGCGCAACGCCTCGTCGCTGGGCTTGCGGATGGCGCGCGGCCTTGCTTCGGGTCTGTCGCAATCCGGCGCGGCAGTCATCGCGGGATTGGCGCGGGGCATCGACACCATCGCGCACGAAGCGGCGCTGCATGCCGGGACCATCGCGGTAATGGCCGGCGGTATCGACAAGATCTATCCCAGCGAGAATGCGGCCCTGGCCGAAACGATTTGCGAAACCGGCCTGCTCGTCACGGAGCAGCCGCCGGGAACCGAGCCGGTGGCACGGCATTTTCCCGCGCGCAACCGCATCATTTCCGGGCTTTCGCGCGCCGTGGTGGTGGTCGAGGCCGCCCACCGCTCTGGCAGCCTGATCACCGCGCGCTGCGCACTTGACCAGGGACGCGAGGTCATGGCCATACCGGGCCATCCGATGGATGCCCGTGCGGGTGGGTGCAACGCGCTGATCCGCGACGGTGCAGTTCTGGTGCGAAATTCCGCCGATGTCCTGACAGCACTGCAATCGAACCAGCCCGCGACCGCACAGGCGACACAGCCAGCAATCCCCGAACAAACCACATCGGCCGCACAGACCGAAGCCGCCGTGCAGGTCAGGCAACCGGTAGCCGTCACCCGTCGCCTCGCAGAGCTGGGTCATCGCATTCGTCGCAGCCCCGTATCCGGCATACCACGTGACGCTGGCGGTCCGGTAAATCTGGAAGGGCGGATACTGGCCCGGCTGGGTCCCAGCCCGACCGAGGAAAATATGCTGATCCGCGATCTGGGGGTGCCTGCTGCCGTTCTCGCCCCTGCCATTCTGGCTTTAGAGCTGTCGGGCAGGGTGCAACGCATGGCGGGCGGCAAGCTTGCGCTTTGCAACAGTTGAAAGTCCTTGGTCACCACAGCGGCACGATCACGCTACGGTCACGCGCATGTTTGGGAACTACGCCATCGCGCAAAGGTTGACGAACCATCTCGCGACCATCGGAAAGAGGACCGACATGCACCGCATCTATAAGACAACGACAGCGATGGTGACCTGCCTGTCCCTGATAGCTCCGCAATTGGCGGTCGCACAGGATCAGCAGACCCCCGACCCTGACACGCAGATCGTCCTGCCCCCGGACGAAGCCGGTGAAACCCCGGCCGAGCAGGCGGAAACCCCCGAGCCCCAGCCCCAGGACGGCGCGGCGGAAGACAGCGGACAGCCTGCCGAACCGCCCCAAGCGGAAGGCGACCAGCCCGCCGAAGAGCAGCCGGCCGCTGAACCCACTCCCGCTGCTGAGCAGCCCGAAACAGAGCCCGCCGCGCAAGCCCCCTCACCCAAGCCGCAGGTGACACAGGCCGAGGAACCTAGCCCCAAACCGCCGGTAATCGAGGCCGCTGAGCCGCCAGCCAAACCGCAAGCGCCGCAGGCGGAGCAGGAGGTTGGCCAAGGGGAACTGCCTGCCCCCAAACCCGATACGCCCGAAGCCGTTAACACGGACGATCCGGCACCCGCGCAAAAGCCACAACCGGACGCGGCCGATCCCCAGGACACTCCGCCTGCCGCTTTGCCGGAAACAGAACCGGTGCAAGATGTCGAAGCAGGGCCGGACGAACAATCCGCCACAACAGCCCAGCCCAATGAACAGCGGGCCGATGACGCACAACGGCAGGCACAAGAAGCGGAACCGGCAGAATCAGATCCGGGTGCGAATGAAGGCCAACCTTCTGCAGTTCCGGACGCCCAAGAACTCGAACGCCGCTTACAGGAACAGGCGCACGAGGCTGAACCCGACGAGCCCGAACCGGACCAACAGCGCGCCGAAGAGGGACAGGACACGCAGGAGGTGGAAGCCAATCCACAGGAACAGGCAAACGGCCAACCGCAACCAGACCCCGAGCAGGCCGCCGAGGTACAGGCACCCGAAGTTCAAACCCGACCTAATGCGGTCGCACAGCGCGCCGCCGAAGAAGTAACCTCCACAGCTGCAGCCGCGCTGGCGGCGGACGAGGGAGAGCAAGGTCAAGGCGAGCCCAGCGAGGTGCAGATTACCGAGGATAGCGCGCGCAGTTCGGCCGAGGAATTCGCCACCACGGTCGCACAGGGCCTGCAGCAACCTGCCGTTAACCAGCAGACTCAGGAAGCGACACGCGACGATGACGACGATACGATCAAGGATATCGCCAAACTGCTTCTTGCCGGGGCGGCCGGAATGGCGGTCGGCAAGATGCTGTCCAATGACCGGCAGGTAGCGCTGAATACCGGCGATCGCCTTGTCGTCAGCCTGCCCGATGGCAGCCAGCAGGTGATCAAGGACGACAATACTCTGCTCTATCAGCCGGGTTCGAACGTCCGCACCGAAACCTTTGAAGACGGTTCAAGCCGGACAACCGTTCTGCGAGCCGATGGAAGCCGCGTGGTCACCATTCGCGACGCGAACATGAACACCCTGCGTCGCACGCTGGTGCGCGCCGATGGCACAGAAACCCGTCTTATCGACGATACCGAAGCGCAGCCGGTGCAGATCGCGAACCTGCCCGCGCCCCCGCCTGTCCGCATCAACCGCGACCGGATGGACGAAACCGCGCTGCGCGAGGCATTGCGCCGCGAGGCCGCAATTGATCGTCGGTTCAGCCTCGGCCAGATTCGTAACATCCCCGAGGTGCGTGCGCTGGTTGCTCCGGTGAATATGCCCGGGATCACCTTTGAAACCGGTTCGGCGGCCATCACTCCGGATCAGGCGCAACAGTTGGCAACGCTGGGCAAGGTGATCCGCGACAGCATCGACCAGAACCCGCGCGAGATCTACATGATCGAGGGTTACACCGACGCGGTGGGCTCCGACGCCGCGAATCTGGCCTTGTCGGACCGACGCGCAGAATCGGTCGCTTTGGCCCTGACCGAATATTTTCAGGTTCCGCCAGAGAACATGGTCGTGCAAGGCTATGGCGAACAGTTCCTGCTGGTTCCGACCGAGGGGCCCGAGCGGCAAAACCGCCGTGTCGCCGTTCGCCGCATCACCGGCCTGCTGGCTCAGAATTAAGCGAAAGGAAACTGCGGACAACGCCTGCGGTTTCCACCTCCATGGGCTTCACGCACTGCCCTATTCGCGAAGCCACCGCACCTGTTTCGGATATCAGCCCAGCGAATAGCCGGTGCCGCGAACCGTGCGCACCGGATTTTCGCCGCCATAGGCCATCAGCGCCTTGCGCAACCGGCCCACATGAACGTCGATGGTGCGTGTATCGACATAGATGTCGCGCCCCCAAACCCGGTCCAGCAATTGTTCGCGCGTCCAAACCCGTCCGGGCTTTTCCATCAGCGTCGAAAGCAGGCGGAACTCGGTTGGACCCAAGTGCAAGGGCTGGCCGGCGCGAAATACCCGGTGTTCGCTTGCATCCAGCAGGATATCGCCAAAGCTTAGCCTTTCGCCCATCGAGGCGGGGCGAGTCCGGCGCAACTGAGTGCGCAGCCGCGCCATCAACTCGACCACCGAATAAGGCTTGACGACATAATCGTCGGCGCCGGTTTCCAGCCCGCGCACCCTATCCACCTCTTCCGAGCGGGCGGACAGCATGATGATCGGGATCTGCCGGGTGTGCGGGTCGGCCTTGACCCGACGGCAGACCTCGATGCCGCTGACATTGGGCAGCATCCAGTCCAGCACGATCAGGTCGGGCTGCTCTTCCGCGACCAGAAGCATCGCCTCATCGCCGTTCTCGGCCAGAACGACATCGAAACCCTCGGCCTCAAGGTTGTATTTCAGCACCTCGCGCTGCGCGCCTTCGTCCTCGACGACCAGGACACAGGGTTGGGTCTGCGCCATGGATCACACCCCCTCTATGCGCGGCACACTTTCGCCCTTGGGGCGCGGGTCGTCAGGCAGTTCGCCTGTGGCGAGATAGATCACCTGTTCGGCGATGCCAGTGGCGTGATCGCCCATACGCTCGATGTTCTTGGCGATGAAATGCAGATGCATGCAGGCGGTAATGTTGCGCGGGTCCTCCATCATATAGGTCAGGAACTCGCGAAACAGCGCGTTGTACATCTGGTCCACTTCCAGATCGCGCTTGCGCACATCGCCGGCCAGCGCGGCGTCGCGGTGGATATAGCTGTCCAGCGCATCTTTCATCATTACCTCGACCGTGGCGGACATGCGCCGCAACGCCATGCCGGCGCCATCGATCGCGGGCATTTCGGTCAGCACATGGCTGCGCTTGGCAATGTTCTTGGCGTAATCGCCAACACGCTCAAGGATATGCGAGATCTTGATGACCGACAGCACCATGCGCAGATCAGTTGCGCGCGGTGCACGCAGCGCAATCAGCCGCGCCGCCTCTTCGTTGATCTGATGCTCAAGCTGGTCGATGGCCTTGTCGCGGCGGCGGATTTCATCGGCCAGTTCGTCGTCGCGGGTCTCCAGCGCAATGGCGGCATCATGGATGGCGCTTTCGACCATGCCGCCCATCTTGACGACCAGCGCCTGCACGGTTTCCAGGTCGCGGTCGAAAGCGGAGAGGATGTGGCGTTCGTTGTTCATGTCAGCTCCTGTCCGGTTCAGCCGATACGGCCCGAGATATAGCTTTCGGTGCGCGGGTCGCGCGGATTGGTAAAGATGTCGTCGGTATTGCCGTATTCCACCAGATTGCCGAGGTGGAAGAAGGCGGTCTTCTGGCTGACACGTGCCGCCTGCTGCATCGAGTGCGTCACGATCACCACCGAGAATTCGGCGCGCAACTGGTCGATCAGCTCTTCGACCTGGCTGGTGGCGATGGGGTCCAGTGCCGAGCAGGGTTCGTCCATCAGCAGCACCTCGGGCTGGGTGGCCACGGCCCGGGCAATGCAAAGCCGCTGCTGCTGGCCGCCCGACAGGCCGGTGCCGGGTTCGCTGAGCCGGTCCTTGACCTCGTTCCACAGGGCCGCACCGCGCAACGATCTTTCGACGATCTCGTCCAGTTCGGTGCGGCTGCGGGCCAGACCGTGGATACGGGGACCATAGGCCACGTTGTCATAGATGGACTTGGGAAAGGGGTTCGGCTTTTGGAACACCATGCCGACCTTGGCGCGCAACTGCACCGGGTCCACCCGCTTGTCATAGATATCCTCGCCGTCCAGCATGATCCGGCCTTCGACGCGGGAAATGTCGATGGTGTCGTTCATGCGGTTCAGGCAGCGCAGAAAGGTCGATTTGCCACAACCCGAGGGGCCGATGAAGGCGGTCACAGTCTTGTCCAGCAGATCGACGTTCACGTCCTTGATGGCGTGTTTTTCGCCGTACCAGACCTGCACATCGCTGGCCGAGATCTTGATTTCCGTCTGCTCCACAGCGCGCTCCAGAATACTCATGTCGTTCATGTCGGGTCTCCTCTCAAGGATTACCACCGGCGCTCGAACTTGCGACGCAGGAAGATGGCAAACAGGTTCATGCAAAGCAGGAACACCAGAAGCACGATAATCGCCCCCGAAGCGCGTTCCATAAAGGCCGGATCGGCGCGCTGGGTCCAGTTATAGACCTGCACCGGCAGGGCCGAGGCGGGGTCGAACAGCCCGTCCGGCGGCGCCGAGGGGAAATTCTTGACGAATGCCACCATGCCGATCAGCAGCAGCGGCGCGGTTTCGCCAAGCGCCTGCGCCAGACCGATGATGGTGCCGGTCAGGATGCCGGGCATGGCCAGCGGCAGCACATGGTGGAACACCGATTGCATTTTCGATGCGCCCACCCCCAGCGCCGCGTCGCGGATCGAGGGCGGCACCGCCTTTAACGCTGCGCGGGTGGCGATGATGATGGTGGGCAGCGTCATCAGCGTCAGCACCAGACCCCCGACGATGGGCGCGGATTGCGGCAGGCCGGCAAAGTTGATGAAGGCAGCAAGGCCGAGGATGCCGAAGACGATCGAAGGCACGGCGGCAAGGTTCGAGATATTCACCTCGATAATGTCGGTCCAACGATTCTTGGGGGCGAATTCCTCAAGATAGATCGAGGCGGCGACACCGATCGGCACCGCAAGCACCAACACCACCAGCATCATGTAAAGCGAACCTAGGATGGCGATACCCACCCCCGCCGCCTCGGGGCGTTGGTCAGAGGCATCGGGGCTGGTCAGGAAAGCCCAGTTCCACTTTGTCGCCAGCAGCCCCTCTGCCTTGAGCGCATTGGCAAGCTCAAGCTGCGCGGGCGAGGTGTTGGCGTCGCGCGCAGCACTTTCCATGGTGACGCGGCCCTTGAAATAGCCATCCACACGGCCATTCACCAGCACGCGGGTATCGACCGTCTGGCCGATCAGTTCGGGATCGGCCAGCACGCGGTTGCGCAACTGGGCCGAGGCCTCTTTGGAAATCAGCCCGGCAACATCCTTGTCCGACAGATCGTCGATGACGATACCCCTGTCGACAATGGTCTGTTCCAGCGATTGTTGCAGGATCTTGCCATAGGTCAGGGTCAGGACCTTGCGGATGTCATCGGGGTCGCGGTTGCCATTCTTGTCCAGTTGCGCCGCATCCAGCATCACCGGGATTTGCAGAAAGGTCTGGCGAAAGGCCCCCATGCCGCCGGTGATGATGGTGAACAGCAGGATCACCAGCATCACCATCGAGATCGCGATGGCGCCCAGGCCATAGGCACGAAAACGTCTTTCGGCGGCGTTGCGCTTGCGGGTATGCGCATCGGCCGCCAGAAGCTTGGGCCGGGGCTGCGCGCCGTTCAAGGTTGCGTCGCTCATTCGTACTGCTCCCGGTATTTGCGCACAACGTAAAGGGCGACGATGTTCAGCCCTAGCGTGATGACGAAAAGCGTCAGGCCAAGGGCAAAGGCGACCAGCGTCTCGGGGGCGGCAAAATCGTTGTCGCCGGTCAACTGGCTGACGATCTTGACGGTGATGGTGGTCATCGCCTCGAACGGGTTCAGATCCATGCGTGCCGCGGCCCCTGCCCCCAGCACGACGATCATCGTTTCGCCGATGGCGCGCGAGGCGGCCAGCAGCACGGCGCCAACGATGCCCGGCAGGGCGGCGGGCAGCACCACCTTGCGCACCGTTTCCGATTGCGTCGAGCCAAGGCCAAGCGCACCGTCGCGCAAGGATTGCGGGACGGCGTTGATGATGTCATCCGAAAGCGAGCTGACAAAGGGGATCAGCATGATGCCCATGACAAGTCCCGCCGTCATCACCGACGAGCCGGAATTGCCCAGCCCCAGCGGCTGGGCGAAATAGTCGCGCAGCATCGGACCAACGGTAATCAGCGCGAAAAGACCATAAACGATGGTCGGGATACCGGCGAGCACCTCGATCAGCGGCTTGGCGAAGCTGCGCAGCTTTGATGAGGCATATTCGGACATGTAGATCGCCGCGAACAGGCCGATCGGCACCGCAACCACGAGCGCGATCAGCGAGATATAGAGCGTGCCCCAAAGCAGCGGCAGGATGCCAAGCTGCGAGCCGCCGCCAAAACGCGGCGACCAGGTGGTCCCGAAAAAGAAATCCCGCCAGGAATATTGCTGGAAGAAATGCCCGGTTTCGAACAGCATCGAAAAGACGATCCCGGCGGTGGTCAGGATGGCGATGCTGGAACACAGGATCAGCAGGCCCTTGACCATGCTTTCGACCGCATTGCGGGCGCGAAAAGCCGGCGCGGCCCTGCCAAGCGCCAGCGCCAGTCCGGCGGCGGCCAGGATCAGCGCCACGATTGCGATGGGCGTCGCACTGGCGGCAGGTTGCAAAAAGCGCCAAAGCGCGATCAGAAACAGCGCAGGCAGCGCCGTGAGCAGCGCCGCGTTCCAACCGTGATAGCTGGGCCGCGAATGCAGTTGCCGCACGTCACCTCCGGCCAGCGCGATGACGCGGGCGCGGGCGACAAGATAGCCTGCGCAGGCAAGGGCTACGACGATCAGCAAGGTCCATGAAACAGGCATATAGGCCCTCGGGACAGGGAAATGGAAAGGGACGCGGGGGTATTCCCCCGCGCCCGACAGATCATTGGGTGATGGTCACTTGGTCGGCAACGGCTTGCTGCGTCGCAGCCAGTTCGGGATCCGCAACCAGACCATAGGCGACCAGTGGTCCGTCTGGCCCGGCCATCTCGTCCGAAACGAAGAATTCCGCGAACTCCAGCAGCCCCGGAATCGTATCGATATGTTGTTTCTTCACGTAGAAGAACAGCGGGCGCGACACCGGATATTCGCCCGAAGCGATGGTCTCGGTCGAGGGGGCGACGCCGCCGATGGTCGCGACCTTCAGCTTGTCGGTGTTGTTTTCATAGAAGGACAGGCCAAAGACGCCGATGCCGTTCTGGGCCGACTGGATGCGGGCCAGCGTTTCGGTGTAGTCGCCGTCGATGTCTATGGACTTGCCGTCGGTGCGCAGCGCCGTGCAGGCCGATACGCCCTCTTCCTCGCCCTTCTCAGCCTTGAACACCTCGGCCGCGCCGGACTCTTCGCAGCCCGCCGCGATCACCTTTTCTTCAAAGACTTCGCGGGTGCCGTGCTTGGTGCCGGGAATGAAAGCCAGGATTTCCTGGTCCGGCAGATCGGCGCGGATCTGGTTCCAGTTGGTAAAGGGATTGGCGACGACCTTACCGTCAACGACGACCTCCACCGCAAGCGCATTGAACCAGTCCGCGGCAGTGAACACAAAGTCGTTGCTGTTGATATCGCTGGCAAAGACGATGCCGTCATAGCCGATGCGGACTTCCATGATGTCGGTCACGCCGGCGGCCTTGCAGGCCTCGATTTCGCTGTCCTTGATCCGACGGCTGGAGTTGGCGATGTCGACGGTGTTCTCGCCCACGCCTTCGCAGAATTTCTTCAGACCGGCCGAGGAACCACCCGATTCGACCACCGGGGTCGGGAAATCGGTGTTCTCGCCAAAGGCTTCGGCAACGATGGTCGAATAGGGCAGCACCGTGGACGAACCCGAGACCTGGATCTGGTCGCGGGCGGCGGCGGTCGTGGCCGAGGCAGCGATCAGGGCCAGCGCCGACACGGTGAGTTTCGCGGATTTCATAGGATCACTCCTGACATTTCCATGGGGCCGGATTCGGCCTGCGCACTCTCTAAATCTCTGGTGCGACGGTTATGCGAAAGAAATGTAACAGTTCCGCGACAATCACGGCGAGTTAGGAAATCCCGTTTGAAATCAGCCTATCCGGCCGCGCTGACCGCCGGTCTGCGCCCGATCCGCCAGCAGGTGGTCCAGAATCACACAGGCCGCCATCGCCTCGGCGATGGGGACGGCGCGAATGCCGACGCAGGGATCGTGGCGGCCCTTGGTGATCAGTTCGATCTCTTCGCCCTTCTGGTTGATCGTGCGACGCGGGGTCAGGATCGAGCTCGTCGGCTTGACCGCGAATCGCACCACAATGTCCTGCCCGGTCGAGATGCCGCCCAGAATCCCTCCGGCATGATTGGACAGAAAGCGCGGCCCCTCATTGCCCATGCGGATCTCGTCGGCATTGGCGGTGCCGGTCAGGGTGGCAGCGGCCATGCCCTCGCCGATCTCGACGCCTTTCACCGCGTTGATCGACATCATCGCGGCGGCCAGATCGGTATCGAGCTTGGCATAGACCGGGGCACCAAGTCCGGGCGGGCAGCCCTGGATCAACACCTCGATGGCGGCGCCGACACTGTCCTGCGCCTTGCGGATATTGTTCAGGTAATCCTCCCATTCCGGCACGGCGCTGGCATCAGGCAGGAAGAACGGGTTGTTGCCGATCTCGGTCGCGGCGAAATTCGCGGGGTCCAGATGCAGCTTTCCCATCTGGACCATATAGCCGGTGATCTTCAGGCCGGGCACAAGGTCGCGCAACACGGCCTGCGCCACGCCACCGGCCGCGACACGCGCTGCGGTTTCGCGCGCGCTGGAGCGCCCGCCGCCGCGATAGTCGCGGATGCCGTATTTCAGGTGATAGGTGATGTCGGCATGGCCGGGCCGGAAGGCTGCCGCGATGTCGCCGTAATCCTTGCTGCGCTGGTCGGTGTTTTCGATCATCAACTGGATGGGAGTGCCGGTCGTCTTGCCCTCGAACGTGCCCGAGAGGATGCGGACCCGGTCCGGCTCTTGCCGCTGGGTGGTGAATTTAGACGTGCCGGGACGGCGACGGTCCAGGAATTGCTGGATCCAGTCTTCATCAAGCGCAACACCGGGCGGGCAGCCGTCCACTGTCGCGCCAAGCGCCGGGCCATGGCTTTCGCCCCAGGTGGTAAAGGTGAAGACGCGGCCGAAGGTGTTGAAGCTCATGGTTCCTGGACCTCCTTTTTGCCTGCGATAGCCCCAGCCGGGGCAAGGGGCAATCCCCACAGCCCCGCCAGACCGCAGATCGGCACGGGACAAAATCGCGACCTGCCCGTTCACGGACAGGACAAACAGACGGGAATCCTTGCCGGCCATAACGGCGCTGCCAAAGTCGCGTGGCACGGCGCGACAGGCTTCAACCGGCCCTAGTTCTCGCGGAAAGCACGCGCAAGGCTGTCTTCGATGGGCTTGATCAGATATTGGGCGAATGTTCTGGCAGAGGTCTCGATCATGACTTCCGCCGGCATGCCCGGCGTGGGCCGAAAGCCGTTAACCCGATTAAGCTCCAGCGGGGACAGGTCGATGCGGACGACATAGACCTCGCGCTGGATACCGTCGGTTTCGGTGGTCAGCGCATCGGCCGAGACATAGACCAACTCGCCCTGAAGCACCGGCGTCGTGCGCTGGTTCAGCGAGGTCAGCCGTACCGACGCCTTCTGCCCGATCTCGATTTCGTCGATGTCGGTGCGCGACACAAAGGTCTCGATGATCAGCGGCGCATCTTGCGGCAGGATTTCCAGGATCGGCTTGCCGGCCTCGATCACGCCGCCCGAGGTGTGATAGTGCATGCGCACGATCGTACCTGACACGGGCGAGGTGATATAGGACCGTTCCACCACATCCTGCGCCTTCAGCGATTGTTCGCGAACGCTGTCCAGCTCCGCCTCGATACCCTGGCTTTCGTCCAGCGCGGTTTGCTTGTGCTGGGCCAGGGTCTGCTCGATTTCGCTTTCGGCCTTGCGCACGGCTTCCTGCGTCTCGGCGATCAGCGCACTGATGCGGCCACTCTCGCCCTCGGCATCGGCGACGGCCCGCGACAGGGCGTTGACATCGCTGCGCCGCACCAGCCCCCGCTCCAGCAGCGATGCGCGGGCGCCCTGATCCTCGCGCAGCAGGGCAAGCTGGGTTTCGACCGCGGTAAGCTGTCGTTCATAACCCTCGATGCGGGACCGGCTGGCCGAGATATTGCTTTTCAGCAAGACAACCTCTCCTTCCACCTTGGCGCGAGCGGCGTGAAAGGCGGCCTGCTGTTCAGCCATGATGGCGGCAAAGCTTGTTTCCTCTTTGTGTTCCAGCAGGAAGTCGTTGAAGGTCAGCGTTTCCGCCCCGGCATATTCGGCGCGCAGCCGGGCGCTGATCGCCTCTAGCCGGGCGCGGCGCAATTCAAGTTCGCGGCGGTTGGCAATCGAAGCGGTGCGGTCCAGCCGGATCAGCGTCTGGCCCTCGGTCACCGCGTCCCCTTCGTCCACCAGGATTTCGCGGATGATGCCGCCCTCCAGATGCTGGACGATCTTGTTGCGGCCGGTGGCGACAAAACTGCCCGGCGCCATCACCGCCGCCGATAGCGGCGCACGAAAGGCCCAGGTGCCAAAGCCGCCCAGCGACAAGACCAGCAGCACAAGGCCAAAGACCAGATGCCCGGTTACCGAGCGCGGGACCCGTTCATAAAGGCCGTCGGGATCACTCCTGCTGGTCATGTCCTGCCTCTGATGCGGGGGGCGTCATCGTGGTTGGGGTGGCTGCTGGCTGCGCCGGGACAGGCGGGCTGGCACCGGCCTGTTTTTTGTTGGCCAGCCGCTCCAGCATCTGATTGCGTCCGCCAAACGCGGCAATCTGCCCGTCGGCCAGCAGCATGATGTTGTCCACATCCTGCAAAAGCTGGTATTTCTGCGTCACCACGATCATCGTGATGCCGTCCTTTTTGGCCAGCGCCATGGCCCGGGACAGGGCGCGGTCCCCTGCCGTGTCCAGGTTTGAATTCGGCTCATCCAGCACCACCAGCCGGGGACCGCCGAAAAAGGCCCGCGCCAAACCGATGCGCTGCTTCTGCCCGCCTGAAAGCGGCGATCCGTCGGCGGTCACGATGGTTTCATAGCCCTCGGGCAGTTTGGCGATCATGTCATGGACATCTGCCAACACAGCGGCCTGATAGATTTCGTCGTCGCGGGCATCCGGCCGCATCCGGGCGATATTGTCCTTGATGCTGCCGGGAAACAGCTGCACGTCCTGCGGCAAGTAACCGATGCACTGGCCCAACTGCCGCTGGTCCCAGTTGCGCAGGTCCATCAGGTCCAGCCGCACACTGCCCGATGTGGGCAGAATCGAGCCGACCAGCATCTTGCCCAGCGTCGTCTTGCCCGCCCCGGATTTGCCGACGATGGCCAGAGAGGTGCCGGGGTTCAGCGAGAATGTGATGGCGTTCAGCACCACCCGCTTGGTTCCGTTCGGAACGTAAAGCAGCCGTTCGACGTCCAGCCGGCCTTCGGGGTGGGGCAATCTCAGCCGTTGCTGGTTCAGAGGCGAGGATTTCAGCAAAGACGAAATACGGCCATAGGCCGCGCGCGACAAAAGCACGTTGTTCCAACCCTCGATGGCGCCTTCGATCGGGGCCAGCGCGCGGCCTGCAATGATCGAGGCCGCGATGACCATGCCGCCGGTGATCTCGCCGCGCAGGGCAAGATAGGCGCCCCAGCCCAGCAGCCCCACCTGTGTCAGCAACCGCACCCCGCGCGAGGCGCCCGCAAAGATAATGTTGCGGTCCTGCGCCCGCACCTGCGCCGCCATCGAGCTGGCGGCATCCCGGCCCCAGATGGTCACGGCCTCGGGGATCATGGCCAGCGCATTGATGATCTGCGAATTGCGCATCATCGAATCCAGATGCAGGTTCGCCCTGCTCAGATGCCGGTTTGCCTCGGAAAAGGATTTCGCGGTGGCGCGCTGGTTGATCAACGCGATCACCATCAGCACCCCCGCCGTGGTCAGCACGATCAGGCCCAGATGCGGATGGACCAGAAATATCGCCAGAATGAACAGCGGCGCGAAGGGCAGGTCCAGCAGCGACAGCAAGGTGCCCGATACCAGAAAACTGCGCACCTGCTGCAAATCGCCCAGCGTCTGGTATTCCTGCCCGCTGCTTTGCAGCGAAGCACGGGCGGCCGCCGCCAGGATGGGTGAGCCCAGCCGGGCCGAGATATCGACCGAACTGCGCAAAAGCATACCGCGACGGACGGCATCGAAGACCACCTGCAGCAGCACCGCACCGACGATCACCACCGTCAGCATGACCAGCGTATCGACCGAACGGCTGGTCAGCACCCGGTCCGAAATCTGGAACAGATAGACCGGGATCGCCAGCACCAGCAGATTGGTCACGCCGCTGAACAGCAGGACGCCCAGAATATTGGCCCAGATCCGGCGTATCGTCGCGCCCAGCGCGCCGGTGATATCCGGCTCGGAGACACGCTTGTGAAAGGCCGCACCATCTTTCGCCGGGTGCATGGCGGGCACGGCGGGAATACGCCCGGCCTGCCGGTCGATCGTGGGCCCGGTTCCCATCGGCTTGGAGGCCGGCGGCTGGCGGGACTTGTCCCCCTGCCAGTCCACGTTCATCTGAGGTTCGAGCAAAAGCCGCTCACTGGTCTTCTGGCCGCGTGTCATGCGAGCACCGTTTCCATGATATCCGCAGGCACGGCGGTATTAGTGCCGATCAGCGCAAAGTCGCTGTCCGTGCCGTCATCGCCAAGCATGCCGTCGGCCAGAAACAGCACGGCTTCGCTTGCCAGTCCGGGTGGCGGGGCCGGCATCAGCGGATTGTCGGTCATGATCAGTTCGGCCTGATGCAGCAAAGCATCCGAATAGATCGGGCCGCCCGAATGGATCGTGGAATCGACGCCGAATTCGGCAATGCTGGCCGCATTCACCAGCAGGTTCGAACCCGAGACCACGCGGACTTCCCCGCCGGCAGCCAACAGGTCGTCGCGATAGACCTCGATCTGGTCGGCATCGCCCAGCACGTTCGTCTGCCGGATCATGTTGACCGATACGAGATCGCCTTCGATATGCAGCACCCGCACCACGTCCAGCCCCTGAAAAGCCGGATCGTTCAGCACGGATTGCGGCAATGCGATCTTGCCCTGTGCCGCAGCCGCCAGCATTGCGTCATGATCGGCGGTCGTCCCGACGATGCTGGACTGGCCGATCTGGTGAATGCTTGCATCATTGATCAGCAGATTGTTGCCCGAGCTGATCGTCGCAACCTGACCGTCGCTGACGGTGATGCGGTCGTCGTCCAGCAGCACATTGATCTGCAGGATCGCATTCAGATTGATGACCTGCCCGTCCACGATGATCAGGTCGTAGCTTCTGCCCAGTTCCAGCAGCGAGATTTGATTCAGTGCGCCATTTTCGCCCATCAGCAGCAAGGTCTGGTTCGCATGTATGGTGATCGAGGCAATGTCGTTGTCCGACATCAGGTTGAACTGCTCGATCCAGTTCATGCTGATCAGGCTGCCTTCCAGCGTCGCCGTTACCCAATATTGCGGCGCCCCGCCATCACCCTGCGCCGTAGGCATCGGGTTCGAGAAATGCGCGTAGGTCGCGTAGTTGATCCCCAGCGTCGGAGGCTCGGCAGCTGTGCCTGACGTCACACCGGACAGGGCCGTGACGGTATCGGAATCGCTCCAAAGATTGGTCTGGCTGATGATGTTGTAGCTATAGACCCCCGCCGCCACGACGACGACCGGGGCGGTCAGCGCCGCAGTGGCGATCGTGACCTGATTGATCAGCGTGTTGTTGCCAAGGATCAGGTCATGGCCCTGCCCGCTGTCGCCGGGTCCGGTCGCAAACGACGACCCCGCCGAGGACGGCCCCTCATGCCTTTCGATCAAGGCGTCCTCTTGGGCCTGACGCGCCTGTTCCGCCATCTCCTTACGGTATTCGGGCATCAGCGCGTCGATATCGGGGCGGGAATCGACTTTGACGCCGTTCTGATACTGCCCCTCGACATCATCGCCTTGCCGTTGATGGATCGCGGCGCCGGCCGCCTTGATCTCGGGCAAGTCGGTCTGCCGGAAGGTTTCCGCGATCAGGCGGAACGCAGCCTCGTCCTGTGGCATCGCGACCGGCAAGGTGATGCCCAACTGGCCGGCCTGCTCCGCCAACGCTTCCAAACGGTCCGCGATCAGCCGCATATCGACAAGTCTGCCCTGCATCTCGTCAGGATCTATCTGGTCGTCATCGGCCAAACGGGTCTTCTGGATGACGATGACCGCGACCGAGCCCGGCACCGGCATGGTCCATTCGGGCACCGGCGGGTGCGGCACCGGCGGTGGAGGGTCTGGCGGCGGTGGCTCTATCTTTGGCGGCGGGTTGGTGGTCGATGACGCATAGCCGTTCGGCATCTCAAGAAAGACCTGCTCCGCCGAAACCGTGTTATCCGGGAAAGGGGTCTTTGGCCCCAGCCACGGGGGCATCGGGTCGCCCGCAAGCTCCTTGCCGGGCAAGGTGGGCGGCGCATAGGGAATATCGGGCTGGTAATCCAGCGGGCGATAGGGGTGATTGGTAATCAGGTCGAGCGGCTCGACCGGGTTCAAGTCGGGATCGGCCTTATTGGGCTTCAGCCGATCATATTCGATCCGCATCCGGCCGCCTTCGTTCGCAATGTGAAATAGCCCGATGAAATGCCAGATCGCCTCGTCTGCGGCGTCAATCGTGAACATGTCTGCCACCTTCCTCGATAAAACAATTCCGGCGAAGCGCGGATCAGAAATCGATTAAATGGAAGCCTGCGCAGGGAAGCCCCGCGCAGGATATTCGTTGCATAGCTTCCTCAGGCAAGATCGTCGTCGCCGACTACCGTCGAGCTGAGATCGCCGCCGACCACGGTCATGTCCACCGTGTTGCCCAGCACATTCGCACCCATGATGATGCTCTGGTTGAATGCAGTCGTATCCAGGATCGCATCCGCCGAAGCAGTCGAATAGCCAGTGACAAAGCCATCATCACCGTTGTTCGACCCCCAGGCGCCGGCATGTGCGTAACCACCGTCGCCAGTCATCACCTGACCGCCAGCACCGCCATTGCCGCTGCCGGTGTTGGCGCCGCTACCGCCCAGGGCATAGCCGCCCGTCGCGCTGGCCGCACCGCCGTAACCGCCGGTGGTGCCATTGGCCGCGCCGCCAGCGCCGGCACCACCTGTGGCACCGCCATTGCCTGCGCCCGCGCCATCCGCGCTGCCGCCGTTACCGGCAGTCGCCCAGACCGCACCCAGACCCGCACCAAGCGCATCGCCCGAGGTCGCGTCGCCAGCCATTGCCGCTGCAGCGGACAGGGCCGCACCGAGCCCGGCACCGAGCCCGCCGTCGCCACCCGCAGCGCCTGCACCGCCGTCACCACCGTCACCCGAGGTGCCGCCGTTGCCGCTGTCGCTGTTGACGCCTACGCCAATGAGGCCAAGGCCAAGCGCGCCAGTCGGGCCGGCATCCGCCGAGCCGCTGTCGCCGCCATCACCACCAGAACCACCACTGCCGCCAGATCCTCCGCCGCCAGCGCCAATCGCTCCGGCCAGACTGCCGGCCCCTGCGTCGCCGCCATCGGCATCACCGCTCAGGCCGGCACCGACACCGGCTGCAAGTCCGCCTGCATCGCCGCCGTTGGCCGAGCCGCCAAGCCCGACACCCAGCCCGACACCCAGCGCATCGCCGCCGGCACCGTCACCGCCAGCCGCCGCAGCGCCGCCGCCGATGCCACCAAAGGCACTGCTGCCCGTCGCAAAGGCGTGACCACCATCGGCATCGGCATCGCCCGAACCGCCATCGGCATTTCCGCTGGTGCCGCCCGAGCCGCCTTCACCGCCAGCATCTATCCCGCGCTCGGCCGTGGCCGAACCACCATAGGCGCTGCCGTTCTGGTTGAAGTCGGCGTTATTGGTGACGGTCGGATCGCTCAGGTCGTCCTGATCGTTCATCGTCGCCGATTGCGGAATGATGATGGCGTTGTCATTGCCGTCACCATTCAGCGCATTGTTCAGCACGTTGGCGATATTGATGTCATCGGTCCCGATGCTGATATTGCCATCGCGGTTGACCAGCAGATCGCCCATGGTGCCTTGCATATTGCCCAGGTCGATGTCGGCATAATCATTGTCGGTCGGTTCCCAGCCATCAAGATCAAGCCCCACACTGACATTGGTCGAGACATTGGTATGAACATCAGTGTTGTTATAGGCCGTGTTCACGGCCTTATTCTGGGCATCGTTCGCTGCATCATTATGGGCCGTGTTGCTGGCCGCATTGTCCGCAGCATTATCGGCCGCATTCTTGGCGACATTGCCCGCCAGGTTGCCGGCCGCATTGCCCGCCACATTTCCAGCAGCATTGCCCGCCACATTGCCCGCAGCATTATACGCATGCGTTTCGGACGCGCTGCTGTTCGCATTGGCGTTTGCATTCGCGTTGTCGTTCGCGTTGCTCTGGCTCTGATGCTGCCCTTGGCCCTGACCCTGGCCTTGACCTTGGTCCTGACCTTGATCCTGATCCTGGGCCTGCTTGTTCAGTTGACCCTGTCCTTGGCCTTGACCTTGACCTTGGCCCTGTCCTTGGCCTTGGCCCTGACCCTGCTCTTGATCCTGGTCCTGATTGTCGGTCGGCCAGGCAAAGAGATTCATATTACGGCTACCAGCCATCGTCGTTACCTCCTGTCAGAGGCGGGTGAGATGCGGCCAGATCATTCGCAAGCACGCTTGCCCGCCCGGTTTTCGGTGGAGAAAGGCAAGCCGATTCCAATCGCCGGGCCAGCGCCCACCGTTACAACGGCACGACTGTTCTTGACTTGCTGCTGATACGGAACGACCGCACGCCACCTCGTGCCGCGCCCGTTCGGCCGGTGTGGAATTGCCCAGCGACCGACCCGGAAAAGGCTACGCCCGCCGACCGATTCGGCCTAGATGCACGAAAAGGCTAAACCGGGACTGTCCGAATTCAGGGGGAGCTGGCTTTGAGGATATAACCGACAGGCGGTTATCACTTCGAACACTAACCGGATGGATTAATCCCTTTTGCTAGGAAAGCGGGCGCGTTTTCGCGGCACCGCCCGAAATTGGCATGCCCTTATTCCGGAATACCACTCTGGATGGAACATCAGGGTAATTTTACAACCAAATATAAGTCTTTATTGAACTTATATTTCCCTCTCAGCTTTAAGCATCGGCGGAAATTTGCTAGGCTAACCAGATCGGCCGGCTTGGGAGGGCGGGTCGACACGGGGGAAGACCATCCGCAAGAAGGTAGGAATGACATGAGCATTGCATCTTGCGATGGCGTAGCCAGTGAAATTCTTGTGTTACCCGGCCAGCCTGCGCGCAGAACGGCAGAAGTTCTGCTGATTGGCACACAGTGCAATTTTTCACACAACCTGATCGCGGCAACCAGTCAGGAACTGGGGCACATCACGGTTGCGGCGGCGCCGTCCTTTCATGATTTTCGCAGTTTGGCCGAGCTGACGCACGAACAGCCCACGCTGCTGGTGCTGGACGAACCGACGATGCGCGGGCTTACCAAAGACGACCGCGCCTATCTGTTGGGTCTGGCCGAAGTGGCGCTTGCCGTCGCCTTCTGCACCGGGGCCTTTGGGCGCACCTGCTATGAAGACGAGGAGTTACGGCAGCGGATGATCAGTATTTTTCCGCTGAATTGCCGGCTGGACGTCTGGCTGTCCGTCATCAAGCTGGTCGCGCATGGCGGCAATTACATCCTGCCCGAAATCATTTCACCGGCGGGGATCGTCGCGCCGGTCCCCGCCACCGACGAATTGGGCCTGACCCGGCGACAGCATGACGTGTTGCGGCTGGTGGCCGATGGCCAGTCGAATAAACGAATAGCCTCGGCGTTGGGTTTGTCGGTCCATACGGTCAAGCTGCATCTTCGCAACGCCAACCTGCGTCTTGGCGCGCATAACCGCACCGAGGCCGCCATGCGCTATCGCACCCTGCGGTCGTGACCACTCCACCGCCGATATCCGGGGCTTCTGCACCCGAGCCCGATCTGGACGCGATGCTGCTGCGTGTCGGGCGGCTGAACTATGCCTGGAGCAATACGGAAAGTCTTTTGATCCACATGCTTGCCGGCTTGACCGGGATGGAGAAAAGCGCCGCCGTCGTGGTCTTCCTGTCGGTATCCTCGACCCGTGGCCGGATCGAGATGGTCGAACGGCTTGCCAAACTGGTCCGGCCGGCCGGGCCCGAGCAGCAGGAACTGCTGGAGCTGACCGGGCAATTCGCCAGGCTGTCCGCCGTTCGGCATCGTTATAACCACAGCATATGGTCCTTTCAGGAAGACGGCTCGATCTCGACCATCCTGATGAGGATCGCCGACCGGCGCGACCGTATCCATATGGGCCGAAAACAGACCCTTGGCAGCGGCGAGATGCTGCAACTGGATCAGGATCTGGAAATGCTTTCCCAACTGAACCGCAATATCTGGCGGTTCCTGCTGAAGTACCGATACCCCATCGACTAAGCGAAACCGATCGGGACGAAAGGCGGCGCCGGGTTTTCGGCGCCGCGCGGGCTTAGCTGCTCAGCAGACGGCGCAGGCTGGCCAAGGCACGCTCGCGGTCCTCTTGATAGCCGATCAGCCCGGCGTAATCGCCATTGCCATCGAACAGCAGCATGGTCGAGGAATGGTCCATGGTGTAATCGCCCCCCTCAAGCGGCGATTTGCGGGAATAGATGCGGAAAGCCTTGGTCGCCTTGGTGATCTCTTCCAGTGAGCCCGAGACACCGATCACCCCCGGCACCCACGAAACATATTCGCGCAGCGTATCGACCGTGTCGCGTTCGGGGTCCACGGTGACAAAGAACACCCGCAGCTTCTTGCCATCCTCACCCAGTTCCTCTTGCCAGCTCGCCACATCGCCCAGCGTGGTCGGACAGACATCCGGGCAATGGGTAAAGCCGAAGAACACCGCCGAGGGCTGCCCCTTCAGCGTTGCCTGGGTGAATTCAGCTCCGTCAGTCGCCAGCAGTTGGTAGTCGCCCCGGCCCAGTGCCGCGGCGCCGGCATCGGCGATCGAGCCTGCCCCCTGACGCGGTGAAACGAACTGGAACCAGCCCAGACCGGCCAAGGCCAGCACGACCAGCGCCCAAAGAGCATAGCGTAACGGCTTCAAGCCGGATGATTTGCGATCAGTGCCCGCCATGGCCACCCCCGTGTTGCGTCGCCCCGACGTTGCGCGGGCCGACCGTCAGCGGCAAGCTGACATCCCCCGCCTTTTCAAAGTTCAGGGTGACGTTGACAACCTCACCCTCGACCAGCGGCTGCTTCAGTTCCATGAACATCAGGTGATAGCCGCCGGGCTTCAATTCAACCGTGGCGCCGGCGGGGATCGGCAAACCCTCGGGTAATTGGCGCATCCGCATCACTTCGCCGTCCATCGCCATCTCGTGGATCTCGGCGCGACCGGCGAAATCGACGCTGGCCGACACCAGCCGGTCGTCGGCCCCGCCGTTCGCGATGGTCAGGAAACCGCCCGCCACCGGCGCACCCGGAGGCGTCGCGCGGCTGAAACCGTCGCTGAGGGTCAGATCGCCCAGGAACACCGGGCCGGCAGGGGTGGCCGCCATATCGCCGCCATGTTCATGATGGTCATGCTCTGCCGCCTTACCGGGCGTGACCGTCACGCCCGGCGCGGGGTTGGCCACCTTTGCATCGCCCGACACATCAGTCCAGTCCGCCTTGCCGTCCGCACATTCCTGCACGGTCGCGAAATACAACACCGTGCCCGGTGCGACATCGGCGCCGACAGTGCCACGGACGACGAATTCGTCGTACCAGTCATCCTGCAACGCACCGCCGGACCAGATCACCTCGCGCGTGCCCTCGGTCATCTGCTCGCCGTGATTGTCGAAGGGCTGGGCGTAGGGGCCCTTTACCGTCTCCAGCGTCCAGCCCGCCTTGGGCATGGGCTTGGCGTTATAAAATCCGTCGGGCAACGCCACCCGCAAGGTCTGGGTGGCCTGACCGTCGCAGCCATGGCCGATGCGGATCACCGCGCGATAGGCGGCGCCTGCGGGGGTCTCGGACCCTTCCAGCGTGGCATGGGCCAGCGCGGGACCCGCCGCAAGGCCAAGGAGCGAGGCGCACAGCGCGCCGAAAATATGGTTCTGCATCATCGTTCTCATCTGAAGGGAATGATCGCCGTCGGGGCTTTGCCCCACGGGCTGTCGAAACAAGCTTCCGTCAGATGAGCGCCGGAGGCCCCCGCGCCGAAGGTCCGAGTAGGGCAGAGACATGCGGCGGGGCCGAGGGGTTGGGCCAAAGCGCCAGCCGAACCGCATCCGTAACGGGCGGCAGCGCATCGGCGATGAAACCTTGCAACAATGGCTGACCATGCGGGGCCCAGTCGCACGCATGCGGATCGCCATGCGGGTTTTTGCCGGCCGGGACCAGACTGCCATCGGCAGCCACGACCATTTCGACCGGTCCCTCGCCCGAACACAGCACGACGGTCACGCTGCCTTGCGCGTCGCGGCTGATCATGGTGCCCGGCTGGATCAGCGAAAACAGCAGGAAAGGCAGCACTGCCAACCAGCAGCACAGGCGCCGCAGCGACGCGCCGCGTCCCTGCCCTGTTGCCCGATATCCGCTTCGAACCTGCATAAGCGCAGCCGTGTCAGAAATCCGCGCCAGAGGAAAGGGGCAATCTGCCGCAATCACCGGCGAATCGTCCGGGTGGGACAATCACCGGCGGATACGGGTGGCGACGACAATCCGCGGCGATGGGGCTTCGTCACCGACTTCGCGCGCGGCCGTACGGGCAGGCCGCAATAGCGCCCCTGACCCGGCGCCAACTGCCAAGCCCTATTCGGCCGCGGTGCGGCAGGCGATGCCGGCTTCCAGCAGTGCACGGATCTCGGGCCGGCAAGAGCCGCAGTTGGTGCCCGCCCGCAGCGCCTGCCCCACCGCCTCGACCGAGGTCAGCCGTTGCGTGGCGATGGCTTGCACGATGCTGTTCACGCCTACGCCGAAACAGGCGCAGATCAGCGCGCCTTCATCCGGGCGGTCGGCTCCGGGACGGCCGGCCAGCGCCTCGGCCCCGCCCTCGCCCAGCAGGGCGGCGACATGGCTGCGCGACAGGCCCACGGGTTCGGGCGCGACGAACAGCGCGGCCCGCAGTCGGCCCTCGCGCAGAAAGGCCAGCCGCACCTGCCCACGCGCCCGGTCGTGCAGCACCAGCGGCTCATCCGACAGGCCGAACATGGTGCGGGCATGGGCGGTCCAATCCTGCGGGTGATCCAGTCCGGCCAGTTCCGCCTGCTCTCCGTTGGCCAGCACGGCGCGAGCCCAGTATTCGCAATCCGGCCGGATCGGCCCGGACGAAACCGCAAAACCGAACCAGCGCGCCGCGAAAGGCCGGATCGCCACGGCGGCGGATTTCGAGGCAGGCTGGCCCGACACCGGATCGGTCACCCCCGCCACCAGCGCATCTATCCGGCCCGAGGGCGCTGTCTCGCCCGTCCAGTGGATCGGGGCAAAGGGATGGCCGCGCGCCACGCGGTCGGTCACCAGCACCCGCAGGATGGCACGGCCATGCGGGCTGGAAACCTCGGCCAGACTGGCAGGGGCAACGCCCAGCCGGGTCGCATCGTCCGGGTGCAGTTCCAGAAAAGGCTCGGCCAGATGGCGCGACAGACGCGGCGACAGCCCTGTCCGGGTCATCGTGTGCCAATGGTCGCGCACCCGCCCGGTGTTCAGCCGATATGGAAATTTGTCGCTGATCGCAGATGGCAGGCGCGGCGTGACCGCAACCAGATGTCCGCGACCCGAGGGCGTATGAAAACGCCCGTCGCCAAAGAAACGCCCGCCTTGCCGGCGCGCAGATTGCGGCCACAGGAACGGTCGCAACGCGTCATATTCCGCCGACGTGATCCCGGCATGGGCCGAGATGTCGAAATCGCTGCCCAAATCACCGGCAACGCCCGACAGCGCGGCGTATTCGGCGAAAATCTGGGCCGGGTTATCCCAGGCAAAGGCCTCTGCCCAGCCCATGCGTGCCGCAACCGCCGCAAGGATGCGCCAGTCGTCCCGCGCTTGACCGGCAGGCGGCAGCGTCCGGCGCTGGCGGCTGATGCGGCGTTCGGAATTCGTCACCGTGCCATCCTTTTCACCCCAGCCGGTGGCGGGCAGCAGGACATGCGCCAGTCGCGTGGTGTCGGTCTGCGCCATGATGTCCGAGACCACGACAAAATCGCAGCCGGCAATGGCGCGGGCGACCCGGTCGGCCTCGGGCATCGAGACGGCGGGGTTGGTGCAGATGATCCACAGGGCCTTGATCCGCCCTTCCTCGACCGCGCGGAACATGTCCACGGCCTTCAGGCCCGGCTGTTGGGCCATACGCGGCGCATTCCAAAAGGCCCCGACCGCCTGGCGATGCACGGGGTTTTCGATTTCCAGATGGCAGGCCAGCATGTTGGCCAGCCCGCCGACCTCGCGCCCGCCCATGGCATTGGGTTGGCCGGTGACGCTAAAGGGACCCATGCCCGCCCCGCCGATACGGCCGGTGGCCAGATGGCAGTTCAGGATCGCGTTCACCTTGTCGGTGCCGCTGTCGGACTGGTTCACGCCCTGCGAATAGACCGTCACCACCTTTTCGCTGCCAAGCCACAGGTCAAAGAACTGTTGCAACTGGCTGTGCGTCAGCCCGGTGGTCGAGGGCGGCGTCTCGCGCGCCGTGGCCAGCGCCTTGTCGAACCCCTCCAGATGCGCGGCGAAATCCCGGTCGGTCATGCCGCGCCGCGCAATCTCAGCCAGAAGCAGGTTGAACAGCGCCGCATCCGACCCCGGCGCCAAGGCAAGGTGCAAATCAGCGATGTCGCAAGTCGCGGTGCGGCGCGGGTCGATAACGACAATGCGCGTGCCCCGCTCCTCTCGGGCCGCCGCAAGCCGCTGGTAAAGCACCGGATGGCACCATGCGAGGTTAGAGCCGACCAGCACCACCGTATCTGCCAGCTCCAGATCCTCATACAGTCCCGGCACCGTATCGGTGCCAAAGGCCCGTTTGTGCCCCGCGACCGAGGAGGACATGCACAGCCGTGAATTCGTGTCGATATTCCCCGAGCCGATAAAACCCTTCATCAGCTTGTTGGCGACATAGTAATCCTCGGTCAGCAACTGCCCCGAGACATAGAAGGCGACCGAATCCGGCCCGTGTTCGGCAATGGTCCGGGAAAATCGCTGCGCAACCAGATCCAGCCCCTCGCCCCAGCCAGCCTCGCGGCCGTGGATATGCGGGGCAAGCAAGCGGCCGCGATGGGTCACGGTTTCACCCAGCGCCGAGCCCTTGACGCAAAGCCGGCCCCGGTTCGCGGGATGTGCGGGATCGCCTGCGATGGCAAGGCCGCCCCGGCCGTCGGGCGTGGCCAGGACACCGCAGCCCACGCCGCAATAGGGACAGGTGGTGCGCATGGTCTGCATGTCGAACCTCAATCGAGTGAAAGCGGCATGGGGAGAGACCTTTCAGGCGGCGTTGGAGCGCGAGACGAGTTCGGCGCTGATCAGAATGCGGCCCTGTTCGACTCGGACGGGCCATGTGCGCACCAGCCCCTGATCGGCGCCCTGCGCCGAGCCCGTGTTCATGTCGAACACCCAATTGTGCAGCGGGCAGGTGACGCGATCACCATGCACGATCCCCTCGGACAGCGGACCGCCCTTGTGCGGGCAACGGTCGTCCAGCGCGAATACCCGGTCGTCGGCAGTGCGGAAAACCGCCACGCAGCCCTGCGCGGTCCTGACCACACGCGCACCCTGAGGGGGAATGTCGGTCAGAGCCCCGATATCGACAAAGATGGTCATTCCGCAGCCTCCAGTATCAGATCGGCAAGGGGTGCCCATTTGGGCGTCTCGGTTTTGGTGGAATGCTCGGCCCATGGGTCATGGCGATAAACCGACTGGCTGAGTTCGAACCGTTCGACCAGCGCATGTCGCATAGGCAGGTCCTCGATTTGCTGTTTCACCCAGTCCAGCCCAACCTTGGCCACCCATTTATAGGGCCGGTCCAGATAACGCGCGTTCTCGCGGTAAAGCTGGATGAAGGCGGTAATGATCTCGACCGCCTCGTCCTCGGAGGGGGTCGAGGCGAGATGTTCGGTCTCTTTCACCTCCATCCCCGCCGCCCCGGCGACGCTGATGTTGTAGCCGGAATCGACGCAGACCACGCCCACGTCCTTGCAGGTCGCCTCGGCGCAGTTGCGGGGACAACCCGAGACCCCCAGCTTGACCTTGTGCGGCGTCCATGACCCCCAGAGCAGCTTTTCCAGCCTGATGCCCAGCCCGGTCGAATCCTGCGTGCCAAAGCGGCAGAATTCCGATCCCACGCAGGTCTTCACCGTGCGCAGCCCCTTGGAATAGGCGTGACCCGACACCAGCCCCGCCGTATTCAGGTCGGCCCAGATATGCGGCAGGTCCTGCTTGCGCACGCCCAGCAGGTCGATGCGCTGGCCGCCGGTGACCTTGACCATGGGAACGGCATATTTCTCGGCCGCATCGGCGATGGCGCGCAGCTCTTGCGGCGTCGTGACCCCGCCCCACATGCGCGGCACCACCGAATAGGTGCCGTCTTTCTGGATATTGGCGTGGTTTCTTTCGTTCACAAAGCGCGACTGGCGATCGTCGCGGTATTCCAGCGGCCATTCGGCCAGCAGGTAATAGTTCAGCGCCGGGCGGCAGGAATGACAGCCGCCGACGGATTTCCAGCCCAGTTCCTGCATGACGGCGGGGATCGACTTCAGCCCCATGGACCGGATCAGCCGCCGCACGTCCTCGTGACTGTGATCGGTGCATTTGCACATGCCTGCGGGCGCGGCAGCGGCGAAGTCATCGCCCAGCGTCAGCTTCATCACCTGCTCGACCAGACCGGTGCAGGTGCCGCAAGAGCTGCTGGCCTTGGTGCAGGCGCGAACCGCCTCCAGCGTGGTCGCGCCGCCCAGAACGGCATCGGTGATGGTGCCCTTGCAAACGCCGTTGCAGCCGCAGATCTCCGCCTCAGGCGGCAAGGCTGCAACGGCCGCCATAGGGTCCAGCGGGGTCCCCCCCTGAAAGGCCGGGCCAAAGATCAGCGTATCGCGCATTTCGCCGATATCCGTGCCGTCCTTCATCAGCCCATAGAACCAACTGCCGTCGCCGGTATCGCCATACATGACAACGCCGATGATCCGGTTGTCCTGCAAGACCAGCCGCTTGTAGATGCCCCGGCCGGGATCGCGAAAGACGATATCCTCGCGCCCCTCGCCTTCGGCGAAGTCGCCGGCGCTGAACAGGTCGCAGCCGGTCACCTTCAGCTTGGTCGCGGTCTGCACCGGGCGGAACTCGGCCGGTTCGCCAAGCAACGTCCGGGCCAGCACCTTGGCCTGATCGTAAAGCGGCGCGACAAGGCCAAAGACCTGACCGCGATGTTCCACGCATTCGCCAAGCGCAAAGATATGCGGATCGCTGGTGCGCAGGGCGTCATCAACCACGATGCCGCGCTCGACCTCCAGATGCGCGTCGTTGGCCAGCCGCACCTCGGGGCGGATGCCGACGGCCATGCAGACCAGATCGGCGGGATGGACGGTGCCGTCCTCCAGCAACACGGCCTCGGCCCGGCCATGACCCAGGACCGCCTTGGTCGCGCCCTTGCAATGCACCTTGATGCCGCGCCGCTCCAGATCCCTTTGCAGCAGATAGCCGGCGGCGGGGTCCAACTGCCGCTCCATCAGGTGGCCCATCAGGTGAACGACGGTGACACTTGCGCCGCGCGCGGCCATGCCCGCCGCCGCCTCAAGGCCCAGCAGCCCGCCGCCGATGACCACGGCATCCTTGCCGGCCACGCCGGCCTCGATCATCGCATTGGTGTCTTCCAGATCGCGATAGGTCACGACGCCCGGCAGATCGCTGCCCGGAACCGGAATGATGAAGGGCGCCGAGCCGGTGGCGATCACCAGCGCATCATATTCGGCGCTGGAACGGTTGGAATGGACCCTGCGGGAAGCACGGTCGATCCCGATCACCGGCTCACCAAAGCGGCAATCGACGCCGTGCGCGCCATACCAGCCTTCGTCATGAGTGACGATCTGCTCATAGGTCTTTTCGCCCGACAGCACCGGCGACAGCATCAGCCGGTTGTAGTTGCCGCGCGGCTCGGCGTTGAACAGGGTGACATGCCATTCGCCGGGCGCGGCCTCGAACAGTTGCTCCAGCAGGCGACCCGAGGCCATGCCGGCGCCGATGACGACAAGTTTCTTCATGGCTGGCTCCTTTCTCATGCGGCTTGCAAGGGTGCGCGACCCATCTGGCGGATCGAGGCATGCATCCAGAGCGTGCAGGCGGCGACCAGCAGGAACAGCGCCATGAAACAACTGGACCACAGCCCGGTCTGGTCGCGCAGCCAGCCGAACAGCAGCGGCAGGACGAAACCGCCAAGACCCCCGATCATGCCGACCAGCCCGCCGACCGCGCCGACGTGTTGCGGGTAATAGCTGGGGATGTGCTTGTAGACGGCGGCCTTGCCCAGGCTCATGAAAAAGCCCAGCACAAAGATCACCGCCAGAAACACCGGCACCGGCACGCCCGAGGGGATCGACAGGATCGCGGTCGCCCCGAGCGAGGTGATGAAGGTCGCATACATCACCACCCGCGCGCCGATCCGGTCGGACAACACGCCGCCATAGGCGCGAAAGATCGAGCCGGGGATGGAGTAGGCTGCGCCGATCATCCCGGCTGTCCTGATGTCGAACCCGTAGACCTGCGTCAGGTAATGCGGCAGCCACAGGGCCAGGGCGACGAAACCGCCGAA
The DNA here is from genome assembly GCF_016919705.1 of Paracoccus methylovorus. Classification (NCBI taxonomy): domain Bacteria; kingdom Pseudomonadati; phylum Pseudomonadota; class Alphaproteobacteria; order Rhodobacterales; family Paracoccaceae; genus Paracoccus; species Paracoccus methylovorus. The sequence goes on along the minus strand of NZ_CP070371.1, from coordinate 164,793 downwards.
GCTGAAGAAGTAATAGGCCGAAAAGCGCCAGACACGCAGGGTTTTCAGCGGCGCAAACTCGGCCCGCAGCGGTACCTTGCGGCTGCGGCCTCCGGCAGCGGTGACAGGATCGTCCTTGCTGAAAAGCCAGAACAATACGGCGGTCAGCGCCAGCACCCCGGCCCATATCTGCGCAGTCGCCTGCCAGCCCAGCGCCAGCATGACGAAAGGTGCGACGAATTTGGTCAGCGCCGCGCCGACATTGCCGGTGCCAAAGATACCCAGCGCAGTGCCCTGCCGCCCCTCGGCATAAAAGCGCGAGACATAGGCCACCCCGACCGCGAACGAACCGCCGGCAAGACCGACGCCCAGCGCCGCCAGCAGCATCTGCGGCCAGGTCGAGGCAAAGGACAAAAGCAGCGTCGCCAAGGCGGCGGAAAGCATGGTCAGCGTATAGACCAGCCGCCCGCCCATCCGGTCAGTCAGCACGCCCAGCGCGATGCGCACCAGCGAGCCGGTCAGAATCGGCAGACCGATGAGAAAGCCGAACTGGGTTTCGGTCAGGGAAAGCTGCTCGCGGATCTGCAAGCCGATAATCGAGAAGATGGTCCAGACTGCAAAGCAGATGGTGAAGGCGAAGGTGGACAGGCCCAGCGCGCGGCTGGCCTCGGACGGTGGAACGGGGGAAATGGCGGGCATGATAGCTCCGATGCGTTGCTGAGGCGAAGGCGGTCGGAAAGCGCGGCCAGGCGGCGGGACGCCACAACAGGGTTGCGCTTTGGGATGGCATTTCCGCAGCATCGCGGAGAGGGTCGCCGCATCATTGCGAGCGGGCCGGTGGCGCGCCATTGCGCCGGGCCATGGGGTCAGATTGGGTCAGCGCGCAGGCCGGATCAAGCCTTGATGCGGCATCGCAGCATCGCCGGCAGGCATCGCCCGAAAGCCGGGCAGTGGCCTGCCGCCATGCCTGCAAAACGCTCAGCTTGAAAAGGGCGGATCAAAGATGGTGCCGTCAAAAAAGGCATCGGCGCGCAGAATCATCTGCCCCTTTTCGGCCGCGACCTCGCAATCCTGCGCCAGGGCCCCTTCCAGCCGGGCCGAGGCCCCGGGCAGGGCCGCACCCGCCTCGCGCAGGTGTTCGCGGTAAAGGTCGGTACGGAAATGCTTCATCGCCTTTTGCATCGCCGGTACCGGCGCAAGCCCGTGGCGCTGCGCGATGCGCTGCGCGAAAAGCGCGGCAAGGCTTTTCCACGGGAAATTCGCCGCACCCGCGTGGAAGACGATAAAGTCCGGCACATGCCGGATCTCGCCCGAAGGCGTGACCTGCAACCGACCGGTCAGGCCACGCTCGGCCAGTTCGGGCGGCAGGTCCAGATACTCGCGCCGAGACAGGATCTCGGCCGCGGTATCGCGGTTCTCGGTCTCATCCAGCCAGCGCCCGGCGCGCCAGACGGCCCGCATCAACGCACCGGTCATCTGCGGCTGAGCGGCGGTATAATCGCGGCGCAGCACCAGGCCCTTTTCCGGCGGCGACGCCCAGATTGCGGTGCCGGGCAGCAGCAACGAGGCCAGCCCGCGATCCACCGCGCCGGACGCCCAAGGCTCGCCCACGCAAAAGGCGTCGACCTCTCCTGCCGCCATGGATTGCGCCATCAATGGTGGCGGCACGGTCACGACCTCGGGTGCCTGGCTGAAACCACAGGCGCCAAGCCAATGCCGGACCAGTTCCAACTGGGTCGAAAAGTGGAAAGGCACGCCCACGCGCAGCCGGTCCGGCGCGGCGCGATGCAGCGCCCGGCCCGCCTTGCGTGCGTCGCGAAAGTCGAAATCATGGCCCTGATCGCGCAGCCGTTCCGCCAGCACGGCGCTGACCGCGACCGCCTGCCCGCCTTGCGACAGGAACATCACCAGATCCAGATCAGGCAGTGCCGGGCCAAGCCCCAGTGCCTGCGCCACAGGCATGGGCACCAGCATATGCGCCGCCTCGATCAGCCCGGCGCCCAGCATGTCGCGGGCCTGCGCCCAGGCACCAAGACGCAAAAGCTGAAACTCCAGCCCCTCTTCTGCGGCGAACCCCATCTCTTGCGCCACGATCAGCGGCGCGGCGTCGATCAGGGGCACATAACCCAGGCGCAGCGGCGTCAACGGCATGAGAGCAGCCCCGCGGCAAGGACCAGTTGCTGGGCGATTTCGGCCACGCGCTTGCCCTGATCCATCGCCGTCTTGCGAAGCAGCGCATAGGCGGCCTCTTCATCAATGCCGCGCGCTTTCATCAGCACCGCCTTGGCACGGTCGATCACCTTGCGTTCCTCCAATGCCGTGCGGGTCGCAGCCAGTTCGGCACGCATACGCTGGAACATGTGAAACCGCGCGACAGCGGCATCCAGCACCGGCTTGATCCGGTCCGGCCGCAACCCGTCCACCACATAGGCCGAGATCCCCGCCTCGACCGCCGCGCGCGTCAGGTGCTCGTCCGAGCGATCCACAAACATCGCCACCGGCCGTTCCGTGGGGCCCGAGGCCAGAGCCAGTTCCTCAAGCACATCGCGGGACGGATTGGCCAGGTCGATCAGCACGATATCCGGTCGGCACGCCGCTATATGGCGCGCAAGGCCAGTATTTTCCGAGATGATGCGGATGTCGTGGTCACCGATCTCGCGCAGCCCATCCACGATCGGGGCGGCGCGCTCGGGGTCGGGCTCGATGACGATGATGGAAAGGCGTTTGTCCATCTGGTTCCTGATCCGGGTTGCTTTTGCAGGTGCCACCGCAATCGCGCACCCGCAACACATCCCGCCCCCTGCGCACCCGCCAGCTACCTGCTTGCGCAATATCCGGGCAGATTCTGACAGCAGTGCCACCGCCACAGGCATACCGTAAGCGACAGCATTGCCGGGAAAATCCCCTTCGCTTCTCTTGAGCCTGCCGAAGCTTTGGCTAATCTGGCCGCAATACGCCAGCACGGGAAAACCACGGTGGAAATCATCCTTTTGACGGGCAAGGCCACTTTCTTGCCCGGAAGCGACCAGAAAAGCGGAATCGACAAGCGCCCGGCGAACCGCCCGTTGATGCTGGGCCGCGAAGGATTCGAGGGCGACGAACAAGCGGATCGCCGCGTGCATGGCGGGCCGGAAAAGGCCGTGCATCACTATCCCTTTGACCATTACGCTGTCTGGCGGGTCGAACTGGAACAGACGTCACCAGCAGAAGCGGGGGTTTCACACCCCCGGACCCCCGTGGGATATTTGGGCACGAATGAAACCAGGACCTTGCTGGATGCGCCCGGCGCATTTGGCGAGAATATTTCCACCCGTGGGTTAAGCGAGGCGAATGTCGCGGTGGGCGACACCTTTCGGCTGGGGGCAGCGCTGGTGCAGGTCAGTCAGGGCCGGCAGCCTTGCTGGAAGCTGAACCACCGCTTCGGCGTCGCCAACATGGCACGGCGCGTACAGGATACCGGACGCACCGGCTGGTATTATCGCGTGTTGGAACCGGGCATTGTTGGGCCCGGCGACCGGCTGGACTTGATCGACCGTCTGGCGCCGGACTGGACGCTGCACCGGCTTTGGCATGCGCTTTACGTGGACCGGCTGAACCTTGACGAGTTGCAGGGCATCGCCGCGCTGGATGTTTTGGCCGATGGTTGGCGGCGCTATGCCGTTCGCCGTCTGGAAAGCGGCCGGGTCGAGGACTGGTCGAAGCGGTTGGAGGGCAAAGCATGAGCCGCCCACTGGTGATCTCGATTCAAAGCCAGGTGGTCATGGGCCATGTCGGCAATTCAGCGGCGGTGTTTCCAATGTTGGCCACCGGGCTGGAAGTGGCGCCGATTCCCACGGTGATCTTTTCCAACACGCCCGACTATCCGACGCTGCGCGGCCGGGCGCTGCCGGCTGATTTCTTTGCCGACCTGTTGCAGGGCGCTTGGGAACGTGGCCTGCCCGAACGGGCGGATTTTCTGCTGACGGGCTATATCGGCTCGGTCGAGGTGGCGCATCTGACCGCCGATTTTGTCGCGCGCGCCAAAGCTGCCAATCCGCAGCTGCGTTATTACTGCGACCCGGTACTGGGCGACGAACAGCCCGGTCTTTATGTGCCCAGGGAGATCGCCGACATTTTCCGCAACCGGCTGCTGCCGATGGCCGATATCGCCTCGCCCAACCCGTTCGAGATCGCCTGGCTGACCGACCAGCCCATCGCCGAACTGGCCGATATTCCGCGCGCCGCGCAGGCCTTGCGAATGGCACCCGAGGCACAGTTGATCGTTACCGGCTGCAAGCTGCACGAAACCGAAGCCGGGATGCTGGAAAGCGTAATCCTGGGGTCGAAAGGACTGACACGCCATCCGACGCCGCATCTGCCCGTGGCGCTGGCCGGGACCGGAGACCTTTTCGCGGGGCTGGTTATCGCCGCGCTGGGGCGTGGGCAGAGGCTGCCGCAGGCGGTCGAATTCGCTCAAATACAAACCTCGCGCGCGCTGAGCCGGGCGGCCGGGCTAGGCACCAAGGAAGTCGTACTTTCCGACCCCGAGTTCCGCGCCGCCCTGCTCACTCCTTGATATTCAGCGCTTCTTTCGTGCCCAAATATCCCGGGGGAGCCGCGCCGCAGGCGTGGTGGGGGCAGCGCCCCTAATTCTTCCGCAACGCATTCAGCAGCGCAGCCCCAAGCGCACCGGGCTGCCCGTTGCCTGAGGGAGAGGCGGATTTCGGTCCGCGCGCCGGCTGGGGCTTAGGATCGCGTTCCTTCTGCGCGTCCTTGGCGCTGGCGCCGCCATCCTTGCGCATCGTCAGGCCGATGCGTTTGCGCGCCACGTCGACCTCGGTCACCCGCACTTTGACCACATCACCAACTTTCACCACCTCGTTGGGGTCTTTCACGAAACGATCAGCAAGCTGGCTGATATGCACCAGCCCATCCTGATGCACGCCGACATCCACGAAAGCGCCGAAGGCCGCCACATTCGTCACCGTGCCCTCAAGCTGCATGCCCGGGCGCAGGTCGCCGATCGCCTCGACCCCCTCGGCGAAGCTGGCGGTGATAAAGCTGGGACGCGGGTCGCGGCCGGGCTTTTCCAACTCTGCCAGAATATCGCGAATGGTCGGCAAACCGAACTTGTCGTCGACAAAGGCCTCGGCCCGGATGTCCCTGAGCGCCGCACCATTGCCCATGATCTGGCGGATATCGCGGCCACAAGCCGAGACGATCTTGCGCGCGACGCCGTAAGCCTCGGGGTGGACGGTCGAGGCATCGAGCGGCTCATCACCGTCGCGGATACGCAGGAAGCCGGCGCATTGCTCGAAAGCGCGCGGGCCAAGACCCGTCACCTTCTTCAACGCCGCGCGAGAGTGGAAAGCCCCCTGTGCATCCCGATGCGCGACGATGTTCTGCGCCAGCGAGGGCCCCAGACCCGCGACATGCGCAAGCAACGGTGCCGAGGCCGTATTCAGGTCCACCCCGACCGCGTTCACCGCATCCTCGACCACCGCCTCCAGCGTCTTGGCCAATTGCCGCTGGTCCACGTCATGCTGGTACTGGCCGACGCCGATCGCCTCGGGCGGCACCTTCACCAGCTCGGCCAGCGGATCTTGCAAACGCCGGGCGATCGAGACCGCGCCGCGCAGCGACACGTCCAGATCCGGGAATTCTTTCGCCGCCAGTTCGGAGGCGGAATAGACCGAGGCGCCGGCTTCGGACACGATCACCTTGAGCGGGGTCTTCACGCTTTCAGGCAGGCGCTTGAGCACCTCGGCCACGAAACGCTCGGTCTCGCGGCTGGCGGTTCCGTTGCCGATGGCGATCAACTCGATCTTGTGGCGCATGATGGCGGCTGCCAGCGCCGCCTCGGCCCCACGCAAATCGGATTTCGGCGGAAAGGGATAAAGCGTCGCGGTTTCGACGACCTTGCCGGTGCCGTCGACTGCCGCCAGTTTTACGCCGGTGCGGATGCCCGGGTCCAACCCGATGGTGGGCCGCTGCCCGGCGGGCGAGGCCAACAGCAAATCCCGAAGATTGCGGGCGAACACCCGGATCGCCTCAGCATGCGCCCGCATGCGCAACTCGGTCAGAAGGTCGATATACATGGTGTTCGACAGCCGCACCCGCCAGCACCAGCCGGCGACCTTGCGCAGCCAGCGGTCGCCCGGCCCTTCCCCCAGCCGGCCCAAGCCCGAGGCGACGATTCCCTCGGCCCGGGCGGTGCCCGTCTCGGGCTCGGGGGCGATTCCGATTGTCAGCACCTCTTCCTTGGCGCCACGCAGGATCGCCAGCGCCCGGTGGGCGGGGATACTTGCCCATTTCTCGCTTTGGTCGAAGTAATCGCTGAACTTGGCGCCGACCTGCTCTTTGCCCGGCACGACCTTGGCCGAAATCACCGCCTCGGCCTGCATGAATTCGCGCAACCGCCCCAGCAACACCGCATTTTCGGAAAGCTCTTCGACCAGAATGTCGCGCGCGCCGTCCAGTGCCGATTTCACATCCGCGACCGCCTCGGTAACGTAGCCCGCCGCCAACGCCTCGGGCTCGGCAGTGCGGTTTTCCTGTATCGCACGAAGCAGCGGCTCCAGCCCGTTTTCCCGGGCGATCATCGCCTTGGTGCGACGTTTGGGCTTGAAGGGCAGGTAGATATCCTCAAGCGTGGCCTTGGTTTCCGCCCCGGCGATCGAGCGCGCAAGCGCGTCGGTCAGTTTGTCCTGACCCCGGATCGATTCCAGAATTGCCGCCCGTCGCGTCTCAAGCTCGCGCAGATAGCCCAGCCGTTCCGACAGGGTGCGCAACTGGGTATCGTCCAGCCCGCCCGTGACCTCTTTGCGATAGCGCGCGACAAAGGGCACGGTCGCGCCCCCGTCCAGCAAAGCCGCCGCCGCCGATACCTGGGCGGGGCTGGCGCTGATCTCGGCGGCGATGGTGCGGGCTATGCGAGCGGTTGCGTCCACGGGCAGCGTCCTTTGATGACTGGACCGCCTTCATAGCCAAAACCGGCAGGCGATCCAAGCATCCCAGGGCCTGATCGTGCCAAAGACCCGGCCCCGGAAAACAGACCGCCGCTTAGGACAGCCGCATCGCCATCCGCATCCGCTTTTCGAAAGTCGGGTCCAGACGCGGCATGCGCATGTCGCCCTTGGTCGTCTCCATCGCGCACCACAGGTTGGCGATGACCTTCCAATCAAGACCCATCGGCACATCGCCCGTCTCGACCAATTCCAGCCGCCCTGCCAGGCGACGGAAAGCCACGCCATTCAGCAGGGCACCGGCATGGAGCAACACTTCATCGGCAAGTTCGGCGTCGAACTGCGCCTCGGCCATGGCCAGAAAGCCCAGAGGATCGCCATTGAGAAACAGGGCCTGCACCTCAAGCAGGTAGCTTTCGCAGATGGAAAACCCCTGTTCGCACCAGTCCGCGACCGAGCCCGAGAAACCCGGACAGCCGACCCCGATCCCCAAAACCTGCAGAAACACCAGGCTGTCATTGTCACCAAGAGGATAATGCATGTCCGAGACATGCAGAGCCTTACCATTCACCAACATCATTCACCAACCAACAAGAGAGAACACCTAATAAGATACAATTAAAACGATCTGATCGCTTTCAGCCAGTTGCCCTTTAGGACAGGTAAGTAAATCCGCAGTGAGTTTATTTAACCATCTGTTATTTATCAATTATTACTGAACGGTCCTTGCAACTCGCATGACAGCCTCCGGTTGCAGCGCATTCATGGCTCCTTGTACCCACCTTCCCGAGTGTCGGAACGGGCCGGACGTCCGCTCTGCCACCCATGCTGGCACGACAGCAATAAGCAATGTCAAGAACGCCCGCCTGTCCCTCCGCGCAGCCCGCAGAACCCTAAGTGACGGGGTTGAAATCGGCTTTATGAACGAAATGCCTGCCCTGGTCAGGCGTCTTCGCGGGCCCTTTCCCGAATATGCTTTGGCAAGGTTGCAAGCTTCCGGCCCTTGTCGGAGAGAAAATCGAAATGCCTCCCGAGATCGCGCAACACGCGGCTGGGATCAGCTTTTGACATTCCGCGCTTGCGCAGGATCGCCGCCTCGTGGCGGGGGGTGTCGTTGTCTCCTGCGTGGGTAACAACGCACGGAAAATGGGGATCTGTCGCCGCCACTAAATGTTGAGGGATCTTGTAGTGTCCGAAATCGAAAACGGTCTTGGTGTTATGCCGGATCGCCGTTCCCGCACTGAAGAACGGGCTATACCAATCATAAACCCCGCCGGTCGGGCCGTCCGTGACGCAATAATAAATCGAGGGGAAACTGACTGCAAAATTCGCATTCCGCCACATACCAGCCGCGTGACGTCGCAGCCTGCGGATATAATCCTTGGCCACACAGTCGTCGTCATCAAGACGAAACTGTACGATATCGGCCATGTTCATTTCGAACTCGGTAAAGAACTGATGCATAGTGTCTGACACATGCATCGGGGGCACGAACCGCAGGATGACCTGCTGAACATCTGCGCATAGCATTTCAAGGCGTTTGCGATAGGTCGCGGGCATACGATCAGATGAAACAACCAGAAAGCGGAAATTGGGGTCGGTCTGATTTCGCATCGACCCAAGCGTCAAATGCTCAAACGTAGCCAATCTGCGTTCAATCCGCTTTCGGGCGAATAACTCTTTGGCCTTTTCTTCGTATATTGCGGTCAGTTCGTGCTCAGCCTTACCTCTGTAGGCCTTCCAGTCGCCCCGACCCAGCATTGCAAAACGGCATACCCCCACAATCTGTATGTCTTGCGCCTTCATTTTCCCTCCGGCCCCAATTACCAGATATTAACACGGCCGAAAAATAGATACATGCGACAATTTGTTCAGATGGACCTCCATCGCAGTTTCTGCTTGTATACCTGATACAGCCTTATTCCCACGTCAGGAGCCACGTATGCCCAAAGAACCGCTACCGGATAGCGGCTGGTCTCGCGACATACAATCCATCCAAAATGCCATTGTCTGCCCTGCGGCGACCATTCGGGATGCTCCGGGAATATGGTATGCAGGCAAGGACTTGGCAAAAGCTGCAACTTGGCGAAGCGGCGGGAGATGCACGCCAGAGATTATGGGCGAACCGACGCCGACACGGAAGATGGCCGGCAAGCACCTTTGGGGTGGGATCTATTTCGGACATTTCGGTCATTTCATTACCGAGACGATCTCGCGGTTATGGGCTCTCGATCTCGACAAGTTCGAAAGCGTCGTATTCGTTCCCCGCCATGGTTACATAGACGTCACTACAAGATACCGGGTAGAAATGATGGAAATCTTTCTAAACGGTCATCGCATCGAAATCGTTACAGAGCCGACCGAGTTTGAAGAGATCCTTGTTCCTGGGCAGGGGTTTGGCATCGGGGCAATTTCATCCGGAACACCCGAGTTCCGCGCCTTCGTCAACCGGACAATGGAAAAAATCGAACCGAATGGTCCAGATAATATCTATATTTCTCGCACGCGCTTCTCTGGAAAGGGCGGCATTATAGGAGAGAGATTTCTTGAGCGGAACATGCGCGCCCAAGGATATACACCTATCTACCCGGAGAAAATGTCCGTCTCGAAACAACTTTCGATGTTCAAGGCCGCCCGCAAGATTGTTGGGCTTGATAGCTCTGCCTTTCATCTGCTGAGTTACGTTTCCAACCCTGATCAGGAAGCATGTATCATTCTTCGCCGTAGTCACGATGCGCATAAGCATATCGTCCGCCACCTGACCGCATTCAGTGGAAGAAAACCGTTGGTGATTGATACCATCATTGCTAACTGGATGCCGGAAACACAACGCGTGGCAAACCATGTCACTTGGGGCGAACTAGATGAGGTCGAATTAGTAAACCAGTTGGTCGAGAATGGGTTCATCAAGGATGCAAATGTCTGGACGTACATGACCAGAGAGAATTTCTCTGAAAGTCGAGCGTGGTCGGAAGCCCGGCATAAATGCCCGCTTGTCCGGCGAATGTCCTGACATTGAAATACTGTCCGTTACGGGTCACAAGACGCTCTCAACCGTCCAGAAATACCGCGCCCCGGATGGCGATACGCCGCCGCGAAGCAGTTTGCCGAAGCCGGTTGTTCGGACGCGGAGATACAGGCAGTCACCGATCACAAACACTGGCCATGGTTCGGAAATACCGAGCGCAGGCCAGCCAGTCGCGGGCATCTAAGACGGCACAGGACCGCCGAGGGCGAATAAAGAACGTCGGAAACTGTTGGGAAACTCTGCCAAAATCGCGGGAAAATCTGGGCGAATCCCCCGTCATTTCCTTGACGCAAGCTCTTGATTTCAATGTGGTGCGGGTGGAGGGACTTGAACCCCCACGCCTTGCGGCGCCAGAACCTAAATCTGGTGCGTCTGCCAATTTCGCCACACCCGCATCCGACCAGCGCCGACCGGAACCGGCAGCGATGGATCGGCGCCCCTCTTAGCAAAGCCTTTTACCACTTGCGAGCGGAAAGTTCAGTAGCCCAGCCCCCGCAACACTTTGGGAATCCGCTCGGGCAGATCCTCGGCAATCAGGCCGGGGCCAAAGTCCCGCGCCGCCTCGGCGTGCAGCCAAGCGCCGGTCGCCGCAGCCTCCAGTGGCGGGAAGCCGCGGGCCAGCAGGCCTGTGACGATACCGGACAGCACATCACCCGCACCCGCCGTCGCAAGCCATGGGGCCGCCGCCTCGCCCACCGCTGCGGCAATGCGCGCCCCGCCCCCCGGCGCGGCGATCACCGTATCGGGACCCTTGAGCAATACCACGCAACCTGCCTGCCCGGCCGCCTCTCGCGCGGCGTCCAGCCTCGACCAGGCCGGCCCCGTATCGGCCGGTTCCGCCAGTCGCTGCGCCAGATCGGGAAACAGTCGCGCGAATTCGCCGCCATGGGGCGTCAGCACCACCTGCGGATGCAACGCGGCAAAGAGCGATTCGGGAGCACCGGCAAAAGCAGTCAGCGCATCGGCATCCAAGAGTGCCGGCCGCCCCAAGGCCAATGCCGCAAGCACGAGTTGTTGCGCACGCGCCAGCCCCAGACCGGGGCCAAGGCCCAGTGCGTTGATGCGCGGATCGTCCAGCATCCGCACCAACCCGCCATGATCGGCGATGGACCGCAACATGACTGCATCCAGCCTTGCGGCATTTTCCGCCAAAGCGTCGGGCGGACAAACCAGCGTCACCAGCCCCGCTCCGACCCTTAGCGCCGCCCGCGCTGTCAGCCGCGCCGCGCCGCCCTGCCCCGGCCCGCCCCCCAGCACCAGCGCATGACCATGGCTGTATTTATGCCCCTGTCGCTTGGCCAAGGCAGGCACCGGCCCAGCGAAACGCGCAGGCATGCCCGCAGCGCCCATCCAGTCGTCGATACCGATATCGACGATGCGCAAGGCGCCGCTCAGTTCGCCCCCCTGCGCCAGCACATGGCCCAGCTTGGCGCGCTGGAAGCTGACGGTCAGCGCCGCCGCGGGCAAGTCCAGCCCGCCAAGAACCCGGCCACTGTCGGTGCAAAGCCCGCTAAGAATATCGACCGCGACGATAGGGCAACCCTGTGCCGAGGCCAGCCGCAGCAGCACCGCGATCTGAGGCGACAGGGGCCGCACCAGCCCGGTGCCGAACAGCGCGTCGATGCAGATCGTGCCGGGCGGGAAATCCTCGGACGTCAGGGCGTCCAGAGCCGCCACGTCGCCGCGCCAGCCGGCAGCGGCCCCTTGGGCATCCGGGGTTGCGGGCGGGGCCAGCGCCGCCAACCGGACCTGCCAGCCACGCTCGGCCAGAAGCCGCGCCACCACATAGCCGTCACCGCCATTGTTGCCCGGCCCGCAAAGAACCACCGCCCGACCCGGCTGCAGGAGCCGTGGCCACAGCGCTGCCATCTCCTTCACGACGCCCGCACCCGCCCGCTGCATCAGCGTGGCGCCGGTGACGCTGCCGCTTTCAATGGCGGCACCCTCGACCGCCCGCATCTGCCGAGTCGTCAGGATCTCGCGTCTTGGGGCCACATCATCGCACATAATTTAGGCAACTCGCATAATATTCGGGCATATGCCCGGGATTTGCTGTCTGCATGCCGCTTTCGCCGCCAAGCCGCATGGACGCGCATCATCAAACCCGCCAATCAGGTCGCAGGCAAGTCGCGAGAGAAGGATCAGGCGATGAAGAAAGTCGAAGCCATCATCAAGCCCTTCAAACTGGACGATGTGAAAGAGGCACTTCAAGAAGTCGGCGTCCAGGGCCTCTCGGTTACCGAGGTCAAGGGCTTTGGCCGGCAAAAAGGCCATACCGAGCTTTATCGCGGCGCGGAGTATGTGGTGGATTTCCTGCCCAAGGTGAAGATCGAAATGGTTCTGCCCGACGATCTGGTCGAAGCCGCCGTCGATGCCATCGTATCGGCCGCGCGCACCGAAAAGATCGGCGATGGCAAGATCTTTATCATCCCGGTCGAACAGGCCATCCGCATCCGCACCGGCGAAACCGGCGACGACGCGGTCTGATTTCGCCAACCCGCAGAATTAACCGATTACCCATGCCCGGCGGCGGCGCCGGGCAGACTGATGGAGGAAGGTTCCCAATGACAGTCAAGGACGTTCTGGATCTGATGAAGACGGAAGAGGTCGAATATGTCGACGTCCGCTTTACCGATCCCAAGGGCAAGTTGCAGCATGTGACGCTGGTCGTCGATCTGGTGGACGAGGACTTTTTCGAAGAAGGCTTCATGTTCGACGGCTCGTCCATCGCCGGATGGAAGTCCATCGACCAGTCCGACATGAAGCTGATGCCGGACCCGTCCTCGGCCTATATCGACCCGTTCTATGCCGAAAAGACCCTTTGCGTGCATTGCAACGTGGTCGAGCCGGACACCGGCGAACCCTATGCCCGCGACCCGCGCGGCACCGCGCTGAAAGCCGAGGCCTATCTGCGCTCCAGCGGCATTGGCGATACGTCCTATTTCGGCCCCGAGGCCGAGTTCTTTCTGTTCGACGATGTACGCTATGCGGTGAGCCCCCAGAAAGTCGGGTTCGAAATCGACTCGGCCGATGCGGCATGGAACACCGACACGGTGTATGAGGATGGCAACCTGGGCCATCGCGCGGCCCACAAGGGCGGCTATTTCCCGGTGAACCCGATCGACGCGGCCCAGGACATCCGCGGCGAGATGCTGTCGACGATGAAGCGCATGGGCATCAAGGTCGACAAGCACCACCACGAAGTCGCCACCGCCCAGCACGAGCTTGGCATGATCTTTGGCGGGCTGGTCGAGCAGGCCGACAACATCCAGAAATACAAATACGTCATCCACAACGTCGCAGCCGCCTATGGCAAGACCGCGACATTCATGCCCAAGCCCATGAAGGGCGACAACGGCTCGGGGATGCACGTCAACATGTCGATCTGGAAGGACGGCAAGCCGCTGTTCGCCGGCGACAAATATGCCGACCTGTCGCAAGAGGCGCTGTGGTTCATCGGCGGCATCCTCAAGCACGCCAAGGCGCTGAATGCGCTGACCAACCCCGCCACGAACAGCTACAAGCGCCTGATCCCCGGCTTCGAGGCCCCGGTGCTGCGCGCCTATTCGGCCCGCAACCGCTCGGGCTGCGTGCGTATTCCGTGGACCGAATCGCCCAAGGGCAAGCGCGTCGAAGCCCGCTTCCCCGATCCGGCCGCAAACCCCTATCTGGCCTTCGCGGCACTGTTGATGGCCGGTCTTGACGGCATCAAGAACAAGATCGACCCCGGCCCGGCATCCGACAAGGATCTCTACGATCTGCCGCCCGAGGAACTGGCCGAGATCCCGACCGTTTGCGGCAGCCTGCGCGAGGCGCTGGAAGAACTTGAAAAGGACATGGACTTCCTGCTTGCCGGCGACGTCTTCACCCGCGACCAGTTGGAAGGCTACATCAAGCTGAAATGGGAAGAGGTCTATGCTTATGAGCACACCCCCCACCCCATCGAATACGCGATGTATTACAGCTGCTGATCGGCTGCGGTGACGCAAGAACAAGGAAAGCCGCCCCCGTGGCGGCTTTTCCAATTCGCGGCCGGGATGGACAGAAACCCAAGGCAGCCATCGGCCGCGGCACCGCCTTTCACGCAGCCCATGCACGCGTGATTGTGGCGCGCAGTTGCGGGCGGGGGGGCAAGCCGCTAGAACCCGCGCAAACACAGGAGCCTCCGATGATCCCGCGCTATGCCCGCCCCGAAATGGTCGCCATCTGGTCGCCCGAGACCAAATTCAGGATCTGGTACGAGATCGAGGCGCATGCCTGCGACGCTCAGGCCGATCTGGGCGTAATCCCGCGCGAGAATGCCGAGGCCGTCTGGAAAGCCAGGGACGTCGAGTTCGACGTGGCCCGCATCGACGAAATCGAAGCCGTGACGAAGCATGACGTCATTGCCTTCCTCACCCATCTTGCCGAGCATGTCGGCGCGGATCAGGCGCGCTTCGTCCATCAGGGCATGACCAGCTCGGACGTTCTCGACACCACGCTGAACGTGCAACTGGTCCGCGCTGCCGACATCCTGCTGGCCGATATGGACAAGGTCCTGTCCGCGCTAAAAAAACGCGCCTATGAGCATAAGGATACCGTCCGCATCGGCCGCAGCCACGGCATCCATGCCGAGCCGACCACCATGGGCCTGACCTTCGCCCGCTTCTATGCGGAAATGGCCCGCGGCCGCGAACGGCTGGAACGCGCCCGCGACGAGGTTGCGACCGGTGCCATCTCGGGCGCGGTGGGCACATTCGCCAATATCGACCCTGCCGTCGAGGAACATGTCTGCGCCAAGCTGGGTCTGCGCCCCGAGCCGATCAGCACGCAGGTCATCCCGCGCGACCGTCACGCGATGTTCTTTGCCACGCTGGGCGTGATCGCCAGCTCGATGGAGAATATCGCCATCGAGATTCGCCATATGCAGCGCACCGAAGTCCTTGAGGCAGAAGAATATTTCAGCCCCGGACAAAAAGGCAGCTCGGCCATGCCGCACAAGCGCAACCCAGTCCTGACCGAGAACCTGACCGGCCTTGCCCGCCTTGTGCGCATGACGGTGGTTCCCGCGATGGAGAACGTGGCGCTGTGGCATGAACGCGACATCAGCCATTCCTCGGTCGAGCGCGGCATCGCGCCCGATGCGACCATCACGCTGGATTTCGCCTTGAACCGGCTGGCCGGCGTAATCGAGAAACTGGTGGTCTATCCCGATAACATGTTGAAGAACATGAATAAGTTCAAGGGCCTGGTCATGTCGCAACGGGTGCTGCTGGCCTTGACCCAAGCCGGTGTCAGCCGCGAGGACGCCTATCGTCTGGTCCAGCGCAATGCCATGAAGGTCTGGGAACAGGGCGCCGATTTCAAGACCGAACTGCTGGCCGACGCCGAGGTGACTGCGGCCCTGTCACCCGCCGAGATCGAGGAGAAATTCGACCTCGGCTATCACACCAAGCATGTGGACACGATCTTCGCCCGGGTGTTCGGCGATAGCGGCGCACATTAACCGGCTGTTCGTTTTTTCCTGCGAGATTGCCCGCGAAGATCAGGAATCGGGGGCAATCCATGGGTGTTCCGGCGATAGGGACGGTGGCGGGGCTTAGCCCGCGCCAGAAGGCGGCAGTGATCGTGCGGCTGGTGCTGGCCGAGGGCGAGGATATCGACCTCGCCCGGCTACCGCCGGCGTTGCAAACGGAGCTGGCGCAGGAAATGGCGCTGATGGGCGTTATCGACCGCGAAACGCGCAATGCCATCGTATCGGAGTTTTGCGACAGGCTGGAATCCATCGGATTGTCCTTTCCGGGCGATATCGACGGAACATTGGACCTGCTGGGCGGTCACCTCTCGGCCGACACGACCGACCGGCTGCGTCGCATGGCGGCGTTGAACGGAACGGGCGATCCGTGGGACCGTATCGCGGCCATGACCCCGGCCCTGCTGGCAGAACTGGCCAGAGCCGAGGCCGTCGAGATCGCGGCGGTCATGTTTTCGAAACTGCCGGTGCCGCGCGCGGCCGAGGTGTTCGGCCTGCTTGAACAGGAGCGGGCGCGACAGATCGCCTATGCGATGTCCCTGACCGGCAGAATCGAGCCTGAGGCCCTGCAGCGCATCGGCAAGGCGCTGATCCAGGCCGCCGATGCCGTTCCGCAACTTCCGCTGGAGGGAAAGGCGGGCGAAAAAGTCGGCGCGATTCTGAACTTCTCGCCCTCCAGCATGCGCGACAGCGTGCTGGCCGGGCTTGATGACGACGATGCCACCTTCGCGGGCGAGGTGCGCAAGACCATCTTTACCTGGAAGCATATCCCCCGCCGTGTCGACCCGCGCGATATTCCCCGCATCCTGCGCGAAATAGACAATGCAGTGCTGCTCAAGGCGCTCGCCGGGGCCAAGGATGACACACAAGAGACCGCGGATTTCCTGCTTGGCGGCGTTTCCTCACGCCTGGCCGAATCCATACGCGAAGAGATGGAGGTGCTTGGCAAGGTCCCGGCGCAGGATACCGAAGATGCCATGGACCAGGTCGTGGCCACGATCCGTCACATGGAAGCGGCAGGCAATCTGTTCCTGATCGCGCCAGACCCCGAAGAAGAGGACTAACCGAAACAGATGATACGGCCGGCCAATTCCAGTTCGCTTGCCGGTCAGCAAGGAAGGACGCAGTGACGACCCGCCATATCCTGGGCGCAAACCCCGACAATGCCGGGCGTGCGACCGCAGCACGGAAGCGATACCTTGTCCGAATCCGGTGTCTGCCATAGCAGAGGGCGGGACAACAAACCGCGATAAAGCAGGACAGATACGGAACGGATGGCATGACAAATCAGATCGCACTCGTGCTGGGCCTGTTGATCCTCGGGCTGTTCGCGGCAGATGCGCTGGTGCTGCATTGGGGCATACCGCTGTTTCTGGGCAAGCAGTTCGCCAGCCTGATCGAATATCTCAGCTTTTGGCGCTGATCGGCCTGCGGATGCGATTCGCCCTTGCTTAGCCCGCGGCACGACCAAAGGCGGAGGGATTTGCGGCGTCATAAAACAGCCGCATCATCTTTCGAACGACCCGCCAGCGACTATACGCCGCGATTGTACCGCTAACATACGCATTTCGGCCGAGTTTCCGTTCGCGCAGGTTTCTGGCATTTGCATTTCCTGGGCGATGCGGGCTATTTGCAGCGCGAAACACTCATCTGCGGCGGAGGAAACCTATGGCTGTCAAGGTAGCGATCAACGGCTTTGGCCGGATCGGTCGGAACGTGCTGCGCGCGATCATCGAATCGGGGCGCAATGATATTGAGGTCGTGGCGATCAACGACCTCGGCCCGGTCGAGACCAATGCGCATCTGCTGCGCTACGATTCTGTCCATGGCCGCTTCCCCGCCGAGGTCAAGACCTCGGCCGATTCGATCGATGTCGGCCGTGGCCCGATCAAGGTCACCGCGATCCGCAACCCGGCCGAACTGCCCTGGGGCGACATTGACGTCGTCATGGAATGCACCGGCATCTTCGCCTCCAAGGAAAAGGTGCAGCCGCATCTTTCGACCGGGGCCAAGCGCGTGCTGATCTCTGCCCCCGGCGACAACGCCGACAAGACCATCGTTTTTGGCGTCAACCACGACACGCTGACCAAGGATGACACCGTCGTCTCGAACGCCAGCTGCACCACGAACTGCCTGTCGCCCGTCGCCAAGGTGCTTAATGACAGCATCGGCATCGTGCGCGGCTTCATGACCACGATCCACAGCTATACCGGCGACCAGCCGACGCTGGACACCATGCACAACGATCTGTATCGCGCCCGCGCCGCGGCATTGTCGATGATCCCGACCTCGACCGGCGCCGCCAAGGCCGTGGGCCTGGTGCTGCCGGAGCTCAAGGGCAAGCTGGACGGCGTTGCGATCCGCGTGCCGACCCCGAACGTCTCGGTCGTGGACCTCGTCTTCGAAGCCAGCCGCGACACGACGGTCGAAGAAATCAACGAGGCCATCCGCAGCGCCGCGAATGGCACGCTGAAGGGCATCCTCGGCTATACCGATGAAAAACTGGTCTCCTCGGACTTCAACCACGATTCGCACAGCTCGGTCTTCCACATGGATCAGACCAAGGTGATGGAGGGCAAGCTTTGCCGCATCCTGACCTGGTATGACAACGAATGGGGTTTCTCGAACCGCATGTCGGACACCGCAGTCGCCATGGGCAAACTTATCTGAGCTTGAAGCCCGGACACCAAACCGAAACGCGCCCTGGGCAAAGCCCAGGGCGCGTTTTCATTTGTGATCGGATTTGGGCATTAAGGCCGCAGTCGGTCAACTCTTGCCCGACAGGCGTCGAACATTGGCACGGGTGCGTCGGCGATAGGGGCGCAGCGCTGCTGCCATGACGCGGTCGGCACGCTCACCCCGTCCTGCGGCCCGCAGGGCGGCGTGCAGCGCCTCGGAGGCGGCATCGGCCTTTTCAACCACCATACGCTGCGGCTCGGTCAGGTCTTGCCGCACAAGACCCATCATGCCGGCAGTTCGCATGGCAATGACCATCTGCGATTCCCAAGCCAGATGCGCCATCTGCTGCCACAGCAACAACGGTGCCTGCAGAGCCGAGAAATTCATCATTCCGAAACCCATCACGAATTCCCTTTGAACGAATACCAGACAGGGGAACTGCGCCTATGACGACGAAATGCCAAGAGCTCCTTTGGTCGGGACCTTTGCCCTATGGCCTTGCTGCCGCACCCGGTATAGAGGAAAAATCATGACCCAATCCGTGACGCTTCGACGCCCCGACGACTGGCACCTGCACCTGCGCGATGGCGCTATGCTGCAGGCAGTGGCTTCATTTTCCCGCCATTTCGGCCGGGCGATCATCATGCCCAACCTGATGCCGCCGGTGGTGACCGGGGCGCAGGCCGCCGCTTATCGGGACCGGATCCGGGCCGCTCTGCCCGCCGAAGTGACGTTACGTCCCTTGATGACGCTTTACCTGACCGAGACCACCGATCCAGCCGATGTGCTGGCCGCCCATGCGCAGGGAATCATATCGGCGGTCAAGCTTTATCCGGCTGGTGCAACCACCAACTCGGCCTCGGGCGTGCGCGATTTCGACAAGGTACGGCCCGTACTAGAAGCCATGGCCCAAGCCGGCATCCCGCTGTGCTTTCATGGCGAGGTGACCGATCCCAGTGTGGATATCTTCGATCGCGAGGCGGTATTCATCGACCGCGTCCTGGAGCCGATCCGCCGCGCGACCCCGGGGCTGCGCGTAGTGATGGAACATATCACCACCTCGGACGGCGTCGACTACGTCTCTGGCAATGACGACATCGGTGCGACCATCACCACTCATCATCTGGTCATCAACCGCAATCATATTCTGGCAGGCGGCATCCGGCCGCATTACTACTGCCTACCGGTCGCCAAACGCGAAACGCATCGGCTGGCGCTGCGCAAGGCAGCAACCTCGGGCGACGTGCGCTTCTTTCTTGGCACGGATTCCGCGCCGCACCCCGACAGCGCCAAGGAATCTGCTTGCGGCTGCGCTGGCTGTTTCACCGCGCCAAACACCATGTCCATCCTGGCGCAAGTCTTCGAAGAGGAAGGCGCGATCGACCGTCTCGAAGGCTTTACCTCGCTCAACGGTGCTGCCTTCTATCACATGCCTCCGAACGAGGATCGCATCCGGTTGATCAAGCATGACACACCTGCCGATTATCCGACCCATATCGCCGCCGGAGACGAAACCGTCACGGTCTTTGACCCCGGCTTTCCGCTTTATTGGCACCTCGAGGATCCCGCATGACCCTGCCCTTTCCCCCGCACGCGGAAATCGCCCGCCTGACCGCCCGCATGCTGCTGGAAATCAAGGCGGTCCATTTCAACGCGGCCGAACCCTTCACATATGCCTCGGGGCTGAAAGGCCCGACCTATATCGACTGCCGCAAGCTGATCTCCTTTCCACGCATCCGCTCGACGCTGATGGATTTTTTGGCGGCAACCGTATTGCGCGAGGCCGGCTTTGCCGCGTTCGACAACGTCGCCGGCGGCGAGACGGCAGGCATTCCATTCGCCGCCTTTGTCGCCGAACGGCTGGAATTGCCGATGACTTACGTGCGCAAAAAGCCCAAGGGCTATGGCCGCAACGCCCGGATCGAAGGCGCCATGACCGAAGGCCAGCGTGTGCTGCTGGTCGAGGATCTGACCACCGACGGCGGCTCGAAACTGAGCTTCGTCGACGCGATCCGCGAGACCGGCGCGACCTGCGCCCATACCGCGGTGATCTTTTATTACGGCATCTTCCCAGAGACCAAGCAACGCCTGGCCGATCATGGCGTTGGGCTGCATTATCTCTGCACTTGGTGGGACGTTCTGGCAGAGGCCAAAGCCCAAGGTTTTTACGACGAAGCAACCCTCTCTGAGGTAGAAAGCTTCCTGACCGATCCGCGAGCCTGGCAGGCGGCACACCCCTGACCAGACGGCAGGCGCCTCGCCCTGCCGCTCGGTAGATTGGGTATTTGAACAACGAAGAAGAGGCTTACTGCTCGCCATTGTTCTTCGTTGTTCAAATACCCATGCTAGCCTGGCCGACAGGGTAAAGGCGGCCATTTGCTTACGGCGTATCCAGAGTATATCGCGATGGACCCCGAGGCGCATAAGGTGGATAACAACCTCCACCCGAGTCGGACGTCGGAGACCATGGGATGAGCGAATTGCGTGCTGTCGAAATCAGAAAACCCGGCGAAATTGCTGAAGCCGCCGCGGAACAGGCCGTGCCCTTTTCGATCGAGGCCGAGCAGCAATTGCTGGGCGCTCTGCTGACCAATAACGAGGTCTACGACCACGTCTCGCGCATCATCCAGGCGCCACATTTTTACGATCCGGTCCATCGCCGCATCTATGAAATCTGCGTCGAGCGGATCGCTCGGAACGCTTTGGCAAGCCCGGTAACGATCAAGGCTTTCATGGAGCATGATGCCGGCCTCAAGGAACTGGGCGGTCCGGCCTATCTGGCAAGGCTGGCGGGGGCGGCGATCTCGTCCCATGCTGCACGTGACTATGCGCAGATGATCCGCGAATTTGCCCTACGCCGGGAGTTGATCGGGCTGGGACAGGATATCGCCTCGCGCGCGGCCACCGTGTCGGTCAGCGATTCCGCCGAGGAGCAAATCAAGGAAGCCGAGCAGATCCTTTACAAGCTGGGCGAACAGGGCGTAGGAGAGCGCGGTTTCCAAAGCTTCCTCTCTGCTGTCACCGGCGCGTTGAATGCAGCCAATGCCGCCTTCAGCCGCGGTGGCGGGTTGTCGGGGGTCTCGACAGGGCTTGTCGACCTTGACGGCAAGATGGGCGGCTTGAACCGTTCGGACCTGATTATCCTGGCCGGTCGCCCCTCGATGGGGAAAACCTCGCTGGCGACCAACATCGCCTTCAACGTTGCCAAGGCGCACAGGCTGGGTGAGCTGCCCGATGGCACTCATGGTACGGTGGCCGGCGGCGTCGTCGGCTTTTTCAGCCTGGAGATGTCGGCCGAGCAGCTTGCCGCGCGCATCCTGTCCGAGGCCGCCGAGGTTCCCAGCGAATCGATCCGCCGCGGCGACATGACCGAGGATGAGTTCCGCCGCTTTGTCAAAGCCGCGCACGATCTGCAAAACTGTCCGCTTTACATCGATGACACGCCCGCCCTGCCGATCAACCAATTGGCCGCCCGCGCCCGCAAGCTCAAGCGCACCATGGGGCTTGATGTGTTGATCGTGGACTATCTGCAGCTGCTGCGCGCCGCCTCGGCCAAGGACAGCCGCGTCAATGAGGTCAGCGAGATTACTCAGGGTCTCAAGGCCATCGCCAAGGAACTGGACATCCCCGTCATCGCACTGTCCCAGCTTTCGCGCCAGGTCGAATCGCGCGAGGACAAGCGCCCGCAGCTTTCCGACCTGCGCGAGTCAGGCTCGATCGAACAGGACGCCGACATTGTCATGTTCGTCTTTCGCGAAGAATACTACCGTGAACGCGAAAAGCCTGCCGACCACGACCTGGACAAGATGGCGTCCTGGCAGCAGATCATGGAATCCTGCCATGGCAAGGCCGAGATCATCATCGGCAAGCAACGCCACGGTCCCATCGGCACCGTCGAGCTGTCCTTCGAGGGTCGCTTTACCCGTTTCGGCAATCTGGAAAAACATCGTAGCTGGGACCGCTCTGAATGAACCTGCCCGTGCCGTTTGTGACGATCGGCCTGCTGACCCTATCCAACCTGTTCATGACCGCTGCCTGGTATGGGCATCTGAAGTTCAAGGCAGCACCCCTGCTGCTGGTGATTCTGGTAAGCTGGGGCATCGCTTTCTTCGAATATGTGCTGCAGGTGCCGGCAAACCGCATCGGCTATGGCTATTTCTCTGCCGCGCAACTGAAGACCATTCAGGAGGTCATCAGCCTGTCGGTCTTTGTCCTGTTCTCATGGGTGTGGCTGGGTGAAAAGCTGACCTGGAACGTGGCGGCGGGTTTCGCGTGCATCTGCTTCGGCGCCTTTCTGATCTTTCACGATTTCGGCGGCAGCACACACTGACCTGAAACAGTGCCCTATAAACAGGCGATTGCCTTTGCTCTTCGGCCGGGCAAAGGTGCGCGGATGAGCAGTCCGATCCCCTCCGCACCGCGCCGACCCAATATCGTGACCCTGGTATCGATCTCGGCCGCAGGGGCGCTGTCGATGAACATCTTCCTGCCCTCTCTGCCAGCAATGGCACGGGATTTTGGCGTGGAATACAGTTTCATGCAGCTTTCCGTGTCGGCCTTTTTGGGGGTCAGCGCGATATTGCAGCTACTTTGCGGCCCGATCAGCGACCGTTTTGGGCGGCGGCCGGTCGTGCTGGGCTCTTTTGCCATTTTTTTGCTGGCAACGGCCGGGGCGCTGATGGCGCCCAATGCAGGGTGGTTCATGGTCTTTCGCCTGATTCAGGCCGTGATAACGACCGGCTTCGTCATCAGCCGCGCCGTGGTGCGCGACATCGTGCCGGCCGAACAGGCGGCCAGCATGATCGGCTATGTCACCATGGGCATGTCGCTGGTGCCGATGGTCGCCCCGACATTGGGCGGCATGCTGGATGAAACGCTGGGCTGGCGCGCCAGTTTTATCGCCATGGGGTTGGCGGGAATGACGGTCATGACGCTTTGCGCCTTTGACCTGAACGAGACCGCGCGAGGCGGCGGCGTGCCCCTGCGCCAGCAAATCGCGACATATCCCATCCTGGCACGCTCGCAACGGTTCTGGGGCTATGCGTTGACGGCGACACTCAGCGCGGGATCGTTCTATGCCTATCTGGGCGGTGCACCCTTCGTCGGACAGGTCATTTTGCACCTGTCGCCGGCCGAAGTCGGGTATTGGTTCGCAGGCCCGTCGATTGGTTATGCGCTGGGAAATTACCTTTCGGCGCGATTTTCAACCCGCATCGGCATGAACAGGATGATTCTGGCAGGGGCACTGATCTGTTCGGTATTTCTGGCTGTGGCGCTGGTCATCGATCTGATGGGCGGGTTGACGCCGCTGATCTTCTTTGGCTCGGTCGGGTTCATGGGGCTTGGCAACGGCATGCTCTTGCCCAACGCCAATGCCGGGATGATGAGCGTGCGCCCAGAGCTTGCCGGCACCGCAAGCGGCCTTGGCGGCGCCTTGGCGGTGGCGGGCGGCGCGGGTCTGGCGGCGCTGGCTGGCGCGCTTTTGCACGACGATACCGGCGCAGCGCCGCTTCTTGTCATCATGGCAGTCTCAGCCGTTGCCTCGATCGCCTTCATCCTTTGGGTGATGATTCGCGAAAGACAGGTGATAAAGCGCGGCTGACCCCCCTTGCAGCAATGCCTTTGCAAAGCGTATGTCTGCTTTGCAAAAAGGACCTCAAATGGCGATGCAAAAGATTTATGCCGGGGTTGCGTTACGGGAAACCCGGGCTCGGGCCGGCCTGACCCAGCGCGCATTCGCCGACCGGCTGGGCGTATCGCTGCCCTATCTGTCGCAGATGGAAAACAACCACCGCCCGGTTTCGGCAGGGGTGCTGCTGAAACTCGCCTCTGAGTTTTCGGTGGATCTGGGCGCCATGGCGGTGGGCGATGCCGAGCGTATGGTGATGGACATGGCCGAGGCGCTGGCCGATCCCTTGTTCGACACCACCCCGCCCCGCGCGGATCTGCGGCTGGCGGCGACGAACGCGCCGGCCTTGGCGCGGGCCTTTCTCGACCTTTATCGCGCCCATCGCGAGGGACAAGAGCGACTGGCCGCACTGGACGAGGCATTAGGCGCCGGGGCGCAAAACGCCACCCCCTCGCCCTGGGAAGAGGTGCGCGACTTTTTCCACTACTGCGACAATTATATCGACGCGGTGGACCGCGCGGCCGAGCATTTCGCCCGCACCCGCCCAGAACTGCGCCCGTTGGACCGTGCCATCGCCGCCCTGACCGAGCGCGGGATCGAGGTGACAATGGCCGAGCTGGGCAGCGCCCCGGTCTATCTGCGCGAGGGCACGCGGCTGACGCTGAATGCGGCGGCCGAGCCTGCAACCCAAGCCTTTCAACTATTGCACCTGCTGGCGCTGGAGACGCGAGGCGACCTGTTGGAGGCAACGCTAGAACTGGCGCGCTTTCGCAGCGCCTCGGCGCGCGACATCGCCCGGCTGGGGCTGGCGAACTATTTCGCAGGCGCAGCAATGATGCCCTATTCCCGCTTTCTTGCCACTGCGCGGGAAGAGCGCCACGATCTGGAGCGACTGGCACATCTGTTCCACGCTTCTCTGGAACAGGTGGCGCATCGGCTGTCCACCCTACAGCGCGGCGGTGACCGGGGGGTGCCGTTCTTTTTCGTCCGCGTGGATCAGGCCGGCACGATCACCAAGCGCCACTCGGCCACGCGAATGCAATTCGCCCGTTTCGGCGGCGCCTGCCCGCTGTGGAACGTACATCAGGCATTCGAGACCCCCGGCAGATTTCTGCGCCAACTGGCCGAAACGCCGGACGGCAAGCGTTACCTGCTGCTGGCGCGGGACGTGTCAAAGCCCGCCGGTGCCTTTGGCGCGCCGGTGCGGCGCTTTGCCATCGGGCTGGGATGTGAAATCAGCCATGCCCGAGAGATGGTCTATGCCGACGGGCTGGATATCGGCAACCCCCAGTTGTTCGAACCTATCGGCGTCTCTTGCCGGATCTGCCCCAGACCGAACTGCCATCAGCGTTCAGTGCCTCCGGTGGACCGGCATATCCGCATCCCGCCTGATCGTCCCGGCCCGCTGCCCTATGAGATCGCCTGAAACGGCGGCAAACGCGCACATCCTCCTTGGGTTCCCTCATTGGCAGACAAAAACCCCGAGAATCGCCACCCCTGCGGCTGGTTCGACGAGGCCTGCCCATTTGCGGAGCAGAAACCGGCAAACGCGGCAAATTGGCACGGCCGACGAGTTTGCTTGAGGCTCGCGCACGAACGCGACGGATTATTGCATTAATTTCACTAAGTTATCCGAACACCCGTACAAATCAATCCACGGTTGTCAAAAGCCGAAACTCTGCCACCGGCG
The DNA here is from genome assembly GCF_016919705.1 of Paracoccus methylovorus. Lineage (NCBI taxonomy): Bacteria > Pseudomonadati > Pseudomonadota > Alphaproteobacteria > Rhodobacterales > Paracoccaceae > Paracoccus > Paracoccus methylovorus. The sequence goes on along the minus strand of NZ_CP070371.1, from coordinate 139,332 downwards.
AATATCCACCCGGCCAAGGGGTGCTGATCGGCATCAATCCGCCCAATATCTCAACAGCCCGCCACCGCTGTTGCGCTTTGACCACAGGTCGGATTTATCCGTGCGGAGCCCTGACTGCCTCTGTCCGGCAGATCGGCCTAAACAAAATGGACCCGGGACATTGCGCATCACCCATAGCCTGAATTCGGTGCTTGAGCGCTGGCTGCCAGAACAGCGCCTCTTCCTGAAGTCGGACAAGACCACCCGCTTTTTGCGGCTGCGTCCTGCCACGCAACTGTTTACGTTGGGGGGCATCGCTTTGGTCTTCGGCTGGTCGATCATCGCCAGTTCGATCCTTGTCATCGACGCGATCAGCGCGGGTTCATCCCGTAACGAGGCACTGCAGGCCCAAAGCGCCTTCGAAGCGCGGCTCACCGATCTTTCGGCCGAACGCGACCGCCGCGCCGCCGAAGCCGTGGCCGCTCAGAACCGCTTTGCGGTGGCGCTGGATCAGGTGTCACGCATGCAATCGCTGCTGCTGGAATCAGAAGCGCAACGGCGCGAACTGGAAACCGGCCTTGGCGCCGTGCAGGCCAGCCTGCAGGAAACCGTAAAGTCCCATCATCTGGCCGAGGCACTGGGCGACGCGGATGGCGAACCCGCCCCCGCCCGCACGGCCGAACTGCAAGCTGCGCTGGACATTCTGGCGGGTGAGTTGAAACAGGCTGCTGGCCAACGCATCGACGCCGTGCAAAAGGCCGACGATGCCAAGCGCCTTGCCGACGCCGTCACGCTGGAGCGCGATCAGATCATCGCCCGCAACGATGAGATCCTGTCGCAACTCGAAGATGCCGTTTCCATCTCGGTCAAGCCGCTGGACGACATGTTCCGCAGCGTAGGGGTAAACCCGGACGAGATCCTGCGCACCGTCCGCAGCGGCTATTCCGGTCAGGGCGGCCCGCTGAATCCGATCAGCTATTCCTCCAGCGGCAATGCGGAAATCAGCCAGGGCGAGGCCAAGGCCAACGAAATCCTGATCACTCTGGACCAGGTGAACCGCTATCGCATCGCGGTCGATAAGATGCCGCTGGCCATGCCGGTGAAATCCGCCTTCCGCTATACCTCGCCTTTCGGCAAACGGTGGGGACGCTCGCATGACGGCATCGACATGGCCGCCCCGGTGGGCACGCCGGTCTTTGCCACGGGCGAAGGCACGGTGATTTTTGCCGGCTGGCAGCGCGGCTACGGCAATCTCATCAAGATCCAGCACGAACTGGGCACGGAAACCCGCTATGGCCACCTGTCTAAGATTCGCGTGAAGGTGGGCCAAAAGGTATCGCGCGGCAGCCAGATCGGTGATATGGGCAATACCGGCAGATCGACTGGCTCGCATCTTCACTATGAAGTCCGCGTGAATGGTCGTGCCGTGAATCCTATGAGCTTCATCAAGGCAGCCCAGAATGTTTTCTAAAACGCGTGTAACCGAACCCGGCCCCCGCACTCAACCGACCCCAGAACCCGAGACGGCGCGCAGCCTTGACGCGAGTTACGACATTCCCGCCGCTGCCCCGCGCACGCGCACCGCGCCTTCGGTTCTGTCCTCGGATTTGACGGTTACCGGCAATATCCAGACAGAGGGCGACGTTCAGGTCGAAGGCACGATCGAAGGCGACATCCGCGCACATCAGTTGGTCGTGGGCGAAAGCGCCACGATTCGCGGCGAAATCGTCGCCGAAGATGTCGTGGTGAATGGTCGCGTCATCGGCCGTGTGCGTGGCCTGAAAGTTCGCCTGACCGCCACCGCCCGGGTCGAGGGCGACATCATCCACAAAACCATCGCCATCGAATCCGGCGCCCATTTCGAAGGCTCGGTCCAGCGTCAGGAAGACCCGCTGGCCAATGGAATCACACCGAAACTGGCGCCGCCCGCCGCGAAAGCAGCAAACAGCGACGCCGAGTAATCCGGCGATCATTGCTGTAAACGGGCGGCCCTTGAGCCGCCCTTTTTCATGGCAGCGGGTCTGGCATCAGTCGGCGATACATGTGCCAACTGGCATGGCCCAGCACGGGCAGCACGATAAAAAGCCCTAGAAACAGCGGCAGAAAGCCGACAAACAGCAGGGCCGCAATGATCAGCGCCCAAGCCGCCATGACGGGCAGGTTTGCACCCACCGCCCCAAAACTCGCGATGATGGCCGAGATGAGGTCAACCTCGCGGTCAAGAATCAGCGGCAGGCCGACCACGGTCATCGCAAACAAGAGCGCGGCGAACCCCGCGCCGATCAGCGTTCCCGTCGTCAGCATGACCAGACCACGGCCCTGCAACAACACCTCGGGCGACGAGGTGATATTGGTCAGCGAGGACACACCCATGAACAGCGCGAAAGTGGTGTGGGCGACAAAGACCCAGAACATGAACATCAGCAGGATGACCATGGCCATAGAGGGCACCTGCCGGTCCTTTTGCGCGATCACCACGCCCAGCACATCGCGCCAGATCAACGGACGGTCCGATTCGATGCGCCGGCTGACTTCGTAAAGCCCGACAGCGGCAAAAGGGGCGATCAGCGGAAAGCCGACGACAAAGGGAATCAGCCACCATTCCTGCCCTGCCGCCGTGGCAACCGCTGTCAGCACCAGCCCGCCCATCACGTAAAAGGCGGCAAACAGCAAACCGAATGCCGGCGCGCGCCGAAAGTCCTGCCATCCCGCCACCAGCGCAGCAGGGATGGCGTCAAAGCCGATCACCTCGGGTAACGGGATCTCATCCGGGCCCGGATCGGGCAAGGGGTCGGGCAGCGGCGGACGCCCCGGGTCGGGGATCGGGGCGGGAATGGGCTTCGGGTTCGAATCGGTCACTACCATCTGCTCCTCCGTCAATGAGAGGAAGGTTACCAGGACAACGGTAAAGAAAAAGCCTCAGCGCGCGAAGCGGGTGACCAAGGCGTCCCGAACCGGTGCCGGGACGAATTTCGAGACGTCCCCACCCAGCCGTGCGATCTCTTTGACCAGTTTCGAGGCGATGGCTTGACGTCGGGCATCTGCCATCAGGAACACGGTTTCGATACTGTCATCCATGGCGCGGTTCATGCCCACCATCTGGAATTCGTATTCGAAATCCGCGACCGCCCGAAGCCCGCGCACGATCACCGTCGCGCCAACATCGCGGGCGCAGTCGATCAGCAGGTTCTCGAACGGGTGAACGACGATTTCGCCGCTGCGGCGGGCGACGACCTTGTCGCATTCCTCGCGCACCATGGCGACCCGATCCTCAAGCGAGAAAAGTGGGCTCTTATCGCGGTTGATGGCGACGCCGATCACCAGACGATCCACCAGTTCCAGCGCGCGCTGGATAATATCGAGATGCCCCAAGGTGATGGGATCGAAGGTGCCTGGGTAAAGCCCGATGCGCATGGGGATTGCCTTCTCCTCGCCGAATGTCGGCAGTCAAACAGGGTTTTGCGAAGAAATGCAAGTCCGTGCGCCCACCCGGCCACGCGGCATGACCGGGTGATCAGACCCGGATCAGTTACCCATGATCATGCCGGTCAGGGCCTCTTTTTCCGCCGCAAGCTCTTTGAGCCGCGCAGAAACCGCATCGCCGATCGAGACAAGGCCGATCATCGTGCCCTGCTCGTCCACCACCGGCAGATGGCGGAAACGGCCCTGCGTCATTCTGTCCAGGATCACCAGCGCGTCCTCGCCAGTGGTGCAGGTTTCCAGCTTGCGGGTCATCAGTTCGGTGATCGGCTGGTCAAGAATCGCTGCCCCGCGCTTTCCAAGCTCGCGCACGATGTCGCGTTCGGACAGGATGCCCAGCGGGACTTTGCCATCCTCGGATACCACGATCGCACCGATGCGCTTTTCCGAAAGCAATCTGGTGGCGTCGGCCACGCTGGTTTCCGGGGCGACGGTGATAATATCGCCGCTGGCCTTCATCGACAGGATCTGGGTGACGAGCATTGCTATTCCTCCTCCGGCTGGCGAAAGCTGTCCTTGACGAACAGCGTCACCTCAACCCGCGCTTGCGTCAAGCCCGATGTTGCAGCGCAGCGAGTCAGGGAAAGACAAGCGCTTGCAGGCGGGCCACCTCGGCCCGGATACCCTGCGCCAACGCATCCGCCAGCCGGTTCATCCGTTGCGAACGACGGTCATCGGCATGTCGGATCAACCAAAAGCTGCGCGTCAATGAAATCTGGTCCGTCAGCACCCTCTGGATACCGGGGCAGAAGGGAATGGCGAAATCATGCACGATGCCCAGCCCCGCCCCCACGCGGATCGCCTGCATCTGCACCGAAACCGAGTTCGAGGTCAGCGCGGCCCATTCCGCGCCGGTTTCGGTCAGGTAATCCAGTTCGCGGTCAAAGATCATGTCCGAGATATAGCCGATCATCCGATGCCCCCGCAGATCCTCGCGCGAACGGATCGGCGGATGGGCGCGCAGGTAATCCTCGTGCGCGGCAAGATGCAGTTGGTAATCGGTCAGCCGCTGCACGACCAGCCGCCCGGCTTGCGGCTGCGACACGGCGATGGCCATATCGGCTTCGCGTTTCGACAGGTTGAAGACGCGCGGCAGGGCGACGATCTGGATTTCCAGTTGCGGATGCGCCTCGGACAGCCGTGCGCAGACTTGCGGCAGCAGATAGTTGGCACAGCCGTCCGGCGCACCGATACGCAACTGCCCCGCCAGATCGCCCGGACCGCTTAGCGCCTCTTCCGCGCCGCTCAGCGCCGTCTCGACCGCTTCGGCATGGGGCAAAAGCCGCTCGCCCTCTGGCGCCAGCGCATAGCCCTGCGGCGTCTTGATGAAAAGCTTTGCACCCAATGCGCCTTCCAGCCGCGCTACCCGCCTGCCGACGGTCGAGGCATCTATGGCCAACCGCCGCCCGGCCCCCGACAGGCTATCCGCGCGTGCGACCGCCAGAAATATGCGCAGGTCATCCCAGTCCACGGCCATCCCCTTTGCAAAAATGCAAATCCCTTTTGCCAGACTTCCTCTTTTTCCGGCAATGCTGCAAGTCTATGATCCCGCCAACCGACACTCATGGGAGGCACTCATGGAAGAACTCAGCCATTGGATCGACGGTAAAGAGGTCAAGGGCACCTCGGGCCGTTTCAGCGATGTCTACAACCCCGCAACCGGCGAAGTGATCGCCCGGCTGCCGCTGGCCACCCCGGCCGAACTGGACGCCGCCGTGCGCAGCGCCGAAAAGGCGCAGGTCGCCTGGGCCGCCACCAACCCGCAGCGCCGCGCCCGGGTGATGATGAAATTCGGCCAGTTGATCGTCGACAACATGGAAAAGCTGGCCGAGATCGTCTCGCGCGAGCATGGCAAGACCCTGCCCGACGCGCGCGGCGACGTGCAGCGCGGTCTTGAGGTGATCGAGGTCTGCATGGGTGCCCCGGCGATGCTGAAGGGCGAGTTCACCGACAATGCCGGCCCCGGGATCGACCTGTATTCCATGCGCCAACCGTTGGGCGTGGTTGCGGGCATCACCCCCTTTAACTTCCCGGCGATGATTCCGCTGTGGAAGATGGGACCGGCGCTGTCGGCAGGCAACGCGATGATCCTGAAGCCCTCCGAGCGCGTGCCCTCGACCTCATTGATGCTGGCCAAGCTGGCGCAAGAGGCCGGCCTGCCCGACGGCGTGCTGCAGGTCGTCAACGGCGACAAGGAAATCGTGGACGCGATCCTGGACCATCCGGTCGTGCAGGCGGTGGGCTTCGTGGGCTCGACCCCGATTGCGCAGTATATCTATGGCCGCGCAGCCGCCAACGGCAAGCGTGCGCAATGCTTCGGCGGCGCCAAGAACCACATGCTGATCATGCCCGACGCTGACCTCGACAAGGCGGCGGATGCTCTGGTCGGCGCAGGCTTTGGCGCGGCGGGCGAACGCTGCATGGCGATTTCGGTCGCGGTGCCGGTGGGCGACAAGACCGCCGACGCGCTGATCGAGCGGCTGGTGCCCAAGATCGAAAAACTGAAGATCGGCCCCTACACCGCCGGCGACGATGTGGATTTCGGTCCGGTCATCACCAAGGCCGCGCAGGAACGGATCAACCGCCTGATCGGCTCGGGCGTGGATCAGGGCGCGAAGCTGGTCGTCGATGGTCGCGGCCTGAACATCCAAGGCTACGAGAACGGCTTTTTCTGCGGCGCATCGCTCTTTGACAACGTGACCCGCGACATGGAGATCTACAAGGAAGAGATCTTCGGCCCGGTGCTCTCGACCGTGCGGGCGCAAAGCTATGAAGAGGCGCTGAACCTCGTCATGGACAATGACTATGGCAACGGCACGGCGATCTATACCGCCGACGGCGACACCGCGCGCGATTTCGCCAGCCGGGTAAACGTGGGCATGGTCGGCATCAACTTCCCGATCCCGGTGCCGCTGAGCTATTACACCTTCGGTGGTTGGAAAAAGTCGGCCTTCGGCGACCTGAACCAGTATGGCCCGGACGCCTTCCGCTTTTACACCAAGACCAAAACCGTCACCGCCCGCTGGTATTCCGGCATCAAGGACGGCGTCGCGCTGAACTTCAAGGCGCTGGACTAAGCGACTTACAAGTTGCGGGCGGGGGCGATCGACGCCCCTGCCCATTTCGCGCAAGCCCGCAATACTTGCGCAACATTTACCGGCCATGACCGGGCAAAAGAAATCATCACGAAAGACATGGGGAAAAGAGCATGGATTTCGAGCTGAGCGAGGAACAGCAGGCCATATTCGATCTGGCCCGCGATTTCGCGGCAGAACATATCGCACCTTACGCCCGGCAATGGGAAACCGAGGGCACCATCCCCCGCGACCTTTGGACGCGGTCTGCCGAGCTGGGCTTCGGCGGGGTCTACGTCTCGGAGGATTACGGCGGCACCGGGCTTTCGCGGCTGGACGCGACGCTGGTGTTCGAGGCGCTGGCCATGGCCTGCCCCTCGGTCGGGTCATTCCTGTCCATCCACAACATGTGCGGCGGCATGATCGACAAGTTCGGCACCGACGCGAACAAGGCGCGCTGGTTGCCGGACCTGTGCAGTATGGAAAGCGTGTTTTCCTATTGCCTGACCGAACCGGGCTCGGGCTCGGACGCCGCCGCCCTGCGCACGCGGGCCGAGCGGGTCGAGGGCGGCTGGAAGCTGAACGGCACCAAGGCGTTCATCTCGGGCGGCAGTTACTCGGACGCCTATCTCGTCATGGTGCGCACCGGGAAAGACGGGCCAAAGGGCATTTCGACCATGGTGGTCGAGGCCGGCACCCCGGGCCTCAGCTTCGGCGCGCTTGAGCACAAGATGGGCTGGCAGGCACAGCCGACCGCACAGGTCCAGTTCGACGATTGCATCATCCCCGAGGAAAACCTGATCGGCGAGGAAGGCCGGGGCTTTACCTATGCCATGGCGGGCCTCGACGGCGGGCGGCTGAACATTTCGGCCGGCGCGCTTGGCGGGGCGCAGGCGGCGCTGGACGCGACGCTGCGTTACATGGGCGAGCGGCGCGCCTTCGGCCAGACGCTCGACCAGTTCCAGGCGCTGCAATTCCGTCTGGCCGAGATGGAGACGGCGCTGCAATCGTCGCGCATCTTCCTGCGACAGGCGGCGTGGAAGCTGGATCACGGCAAGCGCGATGCCACCAAATTCTGCGCCATGGCCAAGCTGCATGTGACCGACCGCGCCTTTGACGTGGCCAATCAATGCCTGCAACTGCACGGCGGTTACGGTTATCTTGCCGATTACGGGATCGAGAAGATCGTGCGCGACCTGCGCGTCCATCAGATTCTGGAAGGCACCAATGAAATCATGCGGCTGATCATCGGCCGCGCCCTGCTGGCGGAGCGTGACTGATGGCCGAAATGATTATCCGCAAGGACCGCCGCGCCGGCCGTCTGACCTTCAACCGTCCGCAGGCGCTGAACGCGCTGAGCCACGAGATGGCGCTGGCCATCGACGCCGCCCTGCAGGAATGGCGCGACGATCCCGAGGTCGCACTGGTGGTCATCGACGCCGAGGGCGAGCGCGCCTTTTGCTCGGGCGGCGATATCGCGGCCGTCTATCACGCGGGCCTTGCCGGCGACCATCAGGTCGGGCGCGCCTTTTTCCGCGACGAATACCGCATGAACGCGCGGATTGCGGAATACCCCAAGCCGATCGTGGCCTTCATGCAGGGTTTCGTCATGGGCGGCGGCGTCGGCGTGGGCGGGCACGCCAGTCACCGCATCGTCGGCGACACCACCCAGATCGCCATGCCCGAAACCGGTATCGGCCTGATCCCGGATGTCGGCGGAAGCTGGCTGTTGGGCCATGCGCCGGGCCGTTGCGGCGAATATCTGGGCCTGACCGCGGCGCGCATAGGGCCGGGCGATGCGATCTTTACGGGATTTGCCGATACCTACATCCCCGAGGCCAATTGGCCCGCCCTGATCGAGCAACTGGCCGAAACCGGCGATGTCGCGGTGATCAAGGGCCATCCACGCCCCGAGGCGTCGCTGGAGACCGCCGACCTCTCGCCCTTCGGCGGCCAGACCGTCGCCGATATCATCGCCGCGCTTGAGTTGGCGGGGAACGAGGCAGCGTTGAAGCCTCTGCGCCGCAACTCGCCGCTGTCCCTGGCGGCAACGCTGGCGCTGGTGCGCGCGGCGCGCGGCGATGACAGCCTGCGCGACAGCCTTGCGCGCGAGTTGCGCTTTACTGCCCGCGCCACCGCCGAAAGCGATTTTCTGGAAGGGGTGCGGGCGCAGCTGATCGACAAGGACCGCAGCCCTCGCTGGGCCGCCGATGCCAGCCCCGCGCATGTCACGGCGATGCTCGCGCCGCTGGGCGATGACGAAATCGAATGGGAGAATGGTAAATGAAAATCGGGTTCATTGGCTTGGGTAACATGGGCGGTCCGATGGCGGCCAATCTGGCCAAAGCCGGGCATGAGGTCGCGGGCTTTGACCTGACCGCGCCGATGCCCGAAGGCGTCGCCAAGGCCGCCACCGCCGCCGAGGCGGCAAACGGCGCCGATGTGGTTATCACCATGCTGCCGAACGGGACGATCCTGCGAGCGGTCGCGGCCGAAGTGGTCCCCGCCATGCAGGCAGGCGCAGTGCTGTGCGACTGCTCGACGGTGGATGTGGAAAGCGCCCGCGCAGTGGCGGCACAGGCGCAGGCAGCGGGGCTGGGCGCGCTGGATGCGCCGGTTTCGGGCGGGGTCGGCGGCGCGACTGCCGGCACGTTGACCTTCATGGTGGGCGGATCAGCCGATGCCTTCGACACGGTAAAGCCGCTTTTCGACATCATGGGCCAAAAGGCGGTGCATTGCGGCGAGGCAGGCGCCGGCCAGGCCGCCAAGATCTGCAACAACATGATCCTGGGCGTGACGATGATCGCCACCTGCGAAGCCTTTGCGCTGGCTGACAAGCTGGGACTTGACCGGCAAAAGATGTTCGACGTCGTCTCGACCTCATCGGGCTATAGCTGGACGATGAACGCCTATTGCCCGGCGCCGGGCGTGGGTCCGCAATCGCCCGCCGACAACGGCTATAAGCCGGGGTTCGCCTCTGAACTGATGCTCAAGGACCTGCGGCTGAGCCAGCAGGCCGCCGAGGCGGCGGATGCGGACACGCCCATGGGTGAACTCGCCGCCGCGCTCTACACGCGCTTCGTCGAGCAAGAGGGCGGAAAAGGTCAGGATTTCTCGGCAATGCTGCCCAGATTCGAAAGCCGGCACAGGCATGATTGATTTCTCGCATTCGTGAGGGAGCCGATCAGGGGTTTGCGGCGTTTAACCCCTGATCAAGTTTTTTGTGTCAGGCTGGAGCCATGTTACGCAAACGCCAGAGCCTGTTTTTCATCGCCGGACTGCTGTTCGCCCTTGGACCGGCTTGTCTTGCGGAAACGCTGAAACAATCCGCAGGATCGGCCGCGGCAGCCACGGGGAATCAACCGGCCATGCTGCGCGTGGGCGATCACCTCGACAACGCGCGCCTGCATCCCGTGACACGCCCCGGCCTTTACGGCATGAGCGAGGCGCCCTCTGGCAGCCTCTACGGCATCGTTGATGGCAAACTGATCCGCTATGATCCGAAAAACGCGCAGGTGCTGTCCATCATCCGGCAAGTGGACCGGATCGTGGATTAGACCTGCAACAATGCGCGGGCGGCGGCTTTCGCGGCCGGGGTGATTTCTTCGCCAGCAAGCATGCGTGCGATTTCCTCGATGCGCTGGCTGGCCGTCAGCGCGGTCACCTGCGAGGTGGTCATGCCGCCCTGCACGGATTTTGCCACCCGAAAGTGATGCCCGCCAAGTGCCGCGACCTGCGGACTGTGGGTGACAACCAGCACCTGCGCCCCTTCGGACAACCTGGCAAGGCGACGGCCCACCGCATCGGCAGTGGCCCCGCCGACGCCGCGGTCGATCTCGTCGAAGATCAGCGTCAGCGCGTCGTTGCCGCGCGCCAGACAAACCTTGAGCGCCAAGAGAAAGCGCGAAAGCTCGCCTCCCGAGGCGATACGATCCAGCGGTCCCGAGGGCGCACCCGGATTGGTGGCCACGGTAAAGGCGATGGTATCGCGGCCTTCCGGCCCCGGATCTGCCGGCGACAACCGGGTCTCAAAGACTGCGCGTTCCATTTTCAACGGTGCAAGCTCGGCCGCCATCGCGGCATCGAGCCGCTTGGCAGCCGTGGCGCGCCGTTCCGACAAGGCAGCGGCGGCAGCTTCATAGGCGGCATCGGCCACAGCAACCCCGTCGCGCAAGCGCACCAGATCGCCTTCGCCCGCATCGATCCGACCCAACCGCTCCCGCAGTTGATCGGCAAGGCCGGCCAGATCGTCGGCCAGCACGTCATGCTTGCGCGCCAAGGCCCGCAAGGCGAACAGCCGCTCTTCGGTGCTTTCCAGATCGCGCGGATCGAAATCCATCGCGTCCAGCGCCACCTCGACCCCGGACGCTGCCTCGCCCAATTCGATCAGCGCTCGCTGCAAGGCCGAGACAGGACCTTCCAGGCGGCCCTCGGCCCGCTCGGCGACACCGTCAAGCCACCGCGCGGCATCCAGCATCGCGCCCTCGGCACCCTCAGGACCCAGCGCCTGCAAGGCGCGTGCCACATCCCCGCGAATGCGTTCGGCACCCTGCATGGCGCGGCGGCGGGTATCCAGTTCGGCCTCCTCGCCCGGCTGCGGGTCGAGTTTGTCCAATTCCGCCACGGCGTGGCGCAGGAATTCCTCTTCGCTCTTCGCAGCGGTCAGCGCCGCCTCAGCCCCGGCCAAAGCCACGCGCGCTTCGCGCCAGGCTGCCCAAGCCGCGCGGGTCGGACCCAGGTCCACCCCGGCAAAGGCGTCCAGCAGCAGCCGGTGCCCGCGCGGGTTCAGAAGGCCGCGGTCGTCATGCTGGCCATGCAGTTCGACCAACAGTTCGGACAGCGTCCGCAATACCTCGCCCGAGGCGCGGCGGTCGTTGATCCAGCCGGTCTTTCGCCCATCCACGGCATTCACGCGACGGATGATCAATTCGTCCGAAACCGGGAAACCCGCCTCGTCCAGCAGCGTTCGGGCCGGATGACCGGGCGGCAGATCGAAGACCGCCGTCACCTCGCCCTGGCTCGCACCGGTCCGCACCAGATCGGCGCGGCCGCGCCAACCCAGCACAAAGCCCAGACAATCAAGCAAGATCGATTTGCCCGCCCCGGTTTCGCCGGTCAGCACATTCAGGCCGGACTGGAACTCCAGTTCCAGCCGGTCAATGAGCAGCATGTCGCGAATGTCGAGATGCCGCAGCATCGCGCGCTTACAGCCACTTGCCTTGGACGACCTGACGATAGACCCGGGTCAGCCAGCTATCGCCACGCGCCTGCGGCTGCAGGCCGCGACCGCGCAACTGCGCAAAGGCATCGCCATAGAACGGCGAGGACTGGAAGTTATGACCCAGAATCGCGCCCGCCGTCTGCGCCTCATCATTCAGGCCAAGGGCCAGATAGGCCTCGACCAGCCGCATCAGCGCCTCGGGTGTGTGGCTGGTGGTCTGGAATTCTTCGACCACGACGCGGAAACGGTTGATCGCCGCCGTGTAGTGACCGCGTTTGAGATAGTAGCGACCGATCTCCATCTCTTTGGCGGCAAGGTGGTCAAACGCCAGGTCGAATTTCAGGATCGCCGAACGCGCATATTCGGTGTTGGGATATTGCTCGATCACCTCGCGCAGCCCCTGCAATGCCTGGAAGGTCAGGCCCTGATCGCGGCCGATCTCGTCGATCTGGTCATAATAGGACAGCGCCAGCAGATATTTCGCGTAGGCCGCGTCCTCGTCCCCCGGATAGGTGTCGATGAAACGCTGCGCCGCACCCCGCGCCTCTTCATAGTCGCGGGCGCGGTGATAGGAATAGGCCTGCATGATCAGCGCACGCTTGGCCCATTCAGAATAGGGATAAAGCCGCTCGACCTCGGAAAAATATTTTACCGCGTCCTTGGGCCGGCTGGAATTCTCCAGCTCATATTCGCCGCGCTTATAGATCTGTTCGGCGGTAAAATTCTCGAATGATTCGGTGCTCTTCCCGGAACCGCCCGAACATCCCGCCAGCAGGCCCAACGACAGCACAGCCGCGACCAAGGAACCCGATCTGATGCCTGTCATTCCACCCTGCCCGTCAGAAATTCACGCCGCCGCATGGGCAGAAGGCCCGCACAGCCCGGACGTCCTAGCACAGAAAATCCGGCTGCGCAAAATGCCAAAACCGTAAAACGGCGGCATGGCCGTCACCTTCAGGCAACGGCCAGCTGACGAGAGCGCGAGGCCAGATGCGCGGCCGAGGAAATTACCCCCGCGCCAGGCAGGCGACCCTCCATCGCCGGTGTCAGGACCGACCATTCCCAAGCATCCGGCTGGGCGAAAAGTTCGCGCAGCAATTTGTTGGTCATGGCATGGCCGGCACGGTGACCGGTATAGCGCGCCAGCAGCGGCGCGCCAGCCAGCGCAAGATCGCCCACCGCATCCAGCATCTTGTGACGCACGGCCTCGTCACGGTGGCGCAGGCCGCCCGGCGACAGCACCTTGTCGCCATCGACCACCACGGCGTTCAGATAGGTGCCCCCAAGCGCAAGGCCGTTTTTCTGCATCTGCACCACATCCGCCTGACGGCAGAAGGTGCGGCTGTCCATCAACTCATGCACGAAACTGCCATTGGCCATATCAAGGCGTTTTTCCTGACGGCCAATCGCAGCATCGACGAAATCAATGTCGAAGTGGATTTCCAGATGATCGGCGGGCGACAGGCGGGCAAAAGCCTCGCCCTGACGCACCTCGACCTCGCGCAGCACCCGAATCGCGCGCAACGGCGCATGCTGCTGGCGCAGGCCGGCATCCAGGATGCCCTGCACGAACGGGGCGGACGACCCATCCAGAATCGGCACTTCCGGTCCGTTCACCTCGATGACGGCATTGTTGATGCCGGTGCCCGACAGCGCGGCCATGACATGCTCTACCGTCGAAACGGTGGCGCCCCGACCGTTATCGAGCAAGGTGCAAAGCTGCGAAGGCGTCACATGGTCCCAGCGCGCAGGAATCCGCGCGCGGTTCAGATCGGTGCGCACGAAGGTGATGCCATGGTCAATCGGGGCCGGCAGGATCGCCAGCCGCACGGCCGCACCCGAATGCAGTCCGACTCCGCGGAACTGGGCTTTCTGAGCGATGGTGGTCTGCATGGTCTTGCCTGCCGATTATTGTGATCTACGTGCCGCGACATTTCCGCGACCTGAGGATGAGTTAGGCACGCCCTGCCGATTGCTCAAATAACCTTTTGTAACGGGGTGAAACATTCGGCGGCGGGTTCTGCACCCACCCTGCAGCCCGCAGGCAATTTATTGAATTTTAAACAAAAAAGGACCGCCGAAGCGGTCCTTTGCGATTCTGTTACTGGAATCTTGTGATCGGCTCAGTTTGCCTGACGGCGCAAGAAAGCGGGAATCTCGACATTGTCGCCGGCCCGGTCGGGGCTGGCCAGATCGTCGAATCCCGCGTCGAAACCACTGCGCGACCGGGCCGCGACCCGCTCGTTCACGCGCTCGGCGATGGTCGAGGGCGCAGGCTTGTCGGCCTGCTCGCCATGGCCCGAGATGCGCTCAAGCATGCGGCTAAGGCCACCCATGCGGCTTTGGTTGCGCGGCTGCTCGGCCGGCTCTTGCTGAGTCGCGCGCTGCTGGGCAGCCGCCTGACGCTCGGGCGCTTTCTGCACGGCGGCGGCCAGACGTTGCATCACCGCATCCGAGGGCGTGCCCACCGGCGCCTGAGGACGACGGGTCGGTGCGACAAAACCGCCCGCATCGCCGTTCAGCGCATCGCTTTGCGCGGCCGGAGCGGCCGGCTGACGCAGATCGGGCTGATAGGCCGGACGGGGCATGTCTTCCTCGTCATATTGCGCGGCGGGGGCAGAGGGCTGCGGACGCGACACCGGCGCGGCCTCGGCCATCGGCGCGACGCGGCGCGGCGGTACCGACAACTCTTCCTCGACCGGCTTTTGCGCGACGGGCGGATTCTGGGTCAGCGGCTCTTTCATGCCACGACGCGGCACCGGAACCTCGGCCACCGAAGCGTCGATACCGGTCGCTACGACGGAAACGCGGATCGCCCCCTCCATCGACGGGTCCAGGGTCGAGCCGACGATGATGTTGGCATCGGCATCGACTTTCTCGCGGATCTTCTCGGCCGCCTCGTCCATTTCGAACAGCGTCAGATCGTAACCGCCGGTAATGTTGATCAGCACGCCCTTGGCGCCATTCAGGCTAATTTCGTCCAGAAGCGGGTTGGCGATGGCCTTTTCCGCCGCCTGCACGGCGCGGTTTTCACCCGAGGCTTCGCCGGTGCCCATCATGGCCTTGCCCATCTCGTCCATGACCGCGCGCACGTCGGCAAAGTCGAGGTTGATCAGGCCCGGACGCACCATCAGATCGGTCACGCCCTTGACGCCCTGATACAGCACGTCATCGGCCATCGCGAAGGCTTCGGTGAAGGTGGTCTTTTCGTTGGCCAGCCGGAACAGGTTCTGGTTGGGAATGATGATCAGCGTGTCGACGACCTTTTGCAGCGCCTCGACGCCTTCCTCGGCCTGACGCATGCGCTTGGTGCCCTCGAACTGGAAGGGCTTGGTGACGACGCCGACGGTCAGGATGCCCATCTCGCGCGCGGCCTGAGCGATGATCGGGGCAGCGCCGGTGCCGGTGCCGCCGCCCATTCCGGCGGTGATGAAGCACATATGCGCGCCCATCAGATGATCGACGATGTCCTCGATCGTCTCTTCGGCGGCCTTGGCGCCGATCGACGGCTTGGCGCCCGCGCCCAGCCCCTCGGTCACTTTGGGACCGATCTGGATGCGGCTTTCGGACTTGGAGGCCTGCAGAGCCTGCGCGTCGGTATTCGCCACGACGAACTCGACGCCCTCCAGCTGCTTGTCGATCATGTTGTTGACCGCGTTGCCGCCTGCACCACCGACGCCGAAGACGGTAATGCGCGGCTTCAATTCCTGGTCATCATTCAGCATCAGGTGAATCTGCCGTTCCATGTCTCGCCTGCCTTCATCTGTTGCGCCGGACATCTGCGCAGTCCGGTCGAATCCCCGTATTCTGGCCAGCCTAGCCAGATTCGTGCCGAGCGTCACCCAAAAAACACACCCCGCATACCAAATATCGCGGTGAACGCTGGGGTTTTCGGCGGCATCTTGCCCATTCGCCTGCATATGGTGGAGGCACAGGCCCACACCACCGCATCCGGGTTCCGCCCCCCTACCAGTTGTTGCGGAACCAGCGATAGGCCCGGCGCAAACTGCGCGCGGGATAGTGTTCGGCGGGCATGTCGAAGTCCCACCATTCATCCTGCGGATGCGCGGTCAGCAGCGCCAACCCGATGGCCGAAGAGAACCCCGGCGCGGTCGCATTATGCGGCAGGCCCTGAATGCGCAAAGGCCGGCCGATACGCACGTTCTGCCCCAGCATGCGCGAGGCCAGCACATCCAGCCCAGGGATCTGGCTACCGCCTCCGGTCAGCACGATCTGGCGCGCCGGCATGTATTCGAACCCCGCCGCATCCAGAATCTCGCCCACCTTCTCAAGGATCTCCTCGACGCGCGGGCGCATGATGCCGATCAGGTCGGCGCGGCTGACGGCGCGGCGGTCAGTGTCCCAATCGCCGGTTTCGCCGCCCAACTCGATCATTTCGCGGTCGTCGCGGCCGGTCGCCTCCAGCCCGCCATGCAGCGTCTTGAGCCGCTCGGCCACGGCATGGCTGACCCGCAGCCCCTTGGCGATATCCTGGGTGATCAACTCGCCGCCGAACCGGACGGCATCGGCAAAGATCATGTGCTTCTTGATGAAGACCGAGACGCCGGTGGTGCCGCCGCCCAGATCAATGCAGGCAGCGCCCAGTTCCTGCTCGTCCTCGACCAGCGCCGCAAGGCCCGAGGCGTATGAGGCCGAGGCCACACCCGCCAGCTCCATGTCGCAGCGCCGGATGCAATGCACCAGATTGCTGGCGGCATCGCCGTCTATGGTCAGCACGTGCATGTCACAGGTCAGCTTGCCGCCCGACTGGTCGCGCGGATCCGACAGACCCGAGCGATTGTCGATGGCAAAGTTCACCGGCTGGGCATGCAGCACCTCGCGCCCGCGGCCGAAATCCGGCACGTCGCAAGAGGCAAGGACGCGGGCCACATCGCCCTCGGTCACCTTGCCAGAGGGCAGCACAATCTCTCCCGCCAGGCCATAGCTTGCGGGGCGCGCGCCCGAAATGCACGCGATGACGTGATCGACGCGCACGCCCGCGACCTTTTGCGCCGACTGGATCACGGTGCGGATGGCGCGCTCGGTCTCGGCCATGGTCTCGATCTCGCCATAGCGCATCCCGCGCGAACGGGTGGTGGCGGTGCCGATGACGCGGAAGTTCGACTGGCCGGCCATGGGGCCGACACCATCGGTTTCGCGGAACTGGCTGGGGCCGTCGAACTGCAGGACAAGGCAGGCGATTTTCGAGGTTCCGATATCCAGAACCGCGATGACGCCGCGCTGCATGGCCTGGCGGCGCATGTTCCGCATCGCCCGCTGCCCTTGATACAGATCCGTCATTTCCGCTGCCTCCTCAAGCCGTTAGCCGCTCTTTTTGGTCGTGTTCGTCGCCTTGCCCGCCGTCGCCCCGGCCTCAAGGGGCTTGCCATCCGGGCCCAGTTCCGGCTGACCCCGGGCCTGGCGGATGGCGTTTTGCGCCTCCAACCCAAGCTGGACCACCGGCCGCGCCTCTTGCCGCAGATCGACGACGCTGATGTCGCGGTCCAGCATGTGCTGGGCGCGGTCCAGCGCGATGACGCGCTCCAGCGCCTGCAGGGCCTTGTCCTCGGGCAGCTTGATGCGCTGGCCGCGATCCAGCACCACGTCCCAGCGTCGCTCGCCCATTCGCTCCAGCCCGCGCAGGCGTGGCAAGATCGGGCCGGCGGCATCGATCAGCGCCAGCGCCTCGGGTGCGGCACGATCAGCCCCCTCGCCAGCGATGATCGGCAGATCGCCCCGCACATCGCGCGACGTGACCGACGCGACGCGGTGCCCGGTCTTGTCCAGCAACTCGATACCGCGCGCATGGCGCCACAGCACCACCGGCACGCGTTCGGTCACGACAGCAGACAAGACCCCGCCCGGCTTGATGCGCAGGTCCACCGCCTCGACCGCGTCAAGCTTGAGCACGCGTTCGCGCAGTTTTTCCAGATCGAGGTCAAAGCTCGAGGCAGGCAGTTCCACCGGCAACATGGCGCGCAGGCCCTTGTCCACGACCGGAGAAGCGCCCTCGATGGTCATCATCTTGACCATGAACTCGTCGCGATGCTGAACATGGTCCACGACGGCGTCGATACCGCCGGTCAGATTGGCGCGACGGGTGTCGTCCGACAGCCAGATCCCTGCCACCAAGGCCGCCAGAAAGGCCGGCAGTCCGACATGCACCAACCGCCGCACCAGCGGGCGCAGCATCAGCCGGTTCAGCCGATAGGCCAGCCGCGAAGGCGCAGGGTCCCTGCGCGTCGTGCGCTGTTGCACGGGGGCCGGGCGCGCAGGGGCGGGACGTGCCGGCGCCGGCCTGCTGTCCGCGCCTTGCCCGCGCTGGAATGGGTTCAGGCCCTGCATAGCGTGTCCTCGACGATCCAGCGGCATAGCGCCGGGAAGTCCATGCCGACATGGGCCGCCTGTTCGGGCGCAAGCGAGGTTGGCGTCATGCCGGGCTGCGTGTTCACCTCGAGGATAATCAGCCCCTCAAGGCCGCGGGTGTCGTCCCAGCGGAAATCGCTGCGGCTCAGCCCCCGGCACCCCAGCGCCTGATGCGCCTGCACAGCCTGCTTGCGACAGGCGGCAGCGATTTCCTCGGGAATATCGGCCGGGATGACGTGGCGCGACCCGCCGGGCGTGTATTTGGCATCATAGTCATACCAGCCCTCGGTCACGATTTCGGTTACGCCAAGCGCGCGATCGCCCAGAACGGCGACGGTCAGTTCGCGGCCGGGGGCATAGGTTTCGACCATGACCCGCGCGGGCATCTGTTCGGAAAGCTGCGGCGGGCCGTTCGCGGCCTCGTGCACGATATAGACCCCGACCGACGACCCCTCGTCATTCGGCTTGACGACATAGGGCGGCGCCATGACGTGGCGGGCGCGCACCTCAGCGGCATCGGCGATCACGCTTTCCAACACCGGCAGGCCGGCAAGGCGCAGGACATCCTTGGCGCGGGTCTTGTCCATGGCCAGGGCCGAGGCCAGCACGCCGGAATGCGTATAGGGATAGCCCAGCCACTCCAGCAGGCCCTGCACGCAGCCGTCTTCGCCCCAGCGGCCATGCAGGGCGTTGAAGACAACGTCCGGCGCATGCTCGGCCAGACGCGCGGGCAGATCCCTGCCCGCATCCAATTCGACGACTTCATAGCCCGCCTGCCGCAGCGCAACCGCGCATTCATGCCCCGACGACAGCGAAACCTCGCGCTCGGCCGAGGGCCCGCCCATCAGGACGACGACTTTCGGGGCTGTCCTGCTCGACCTGCCCACCAATTCCTGCCTCTTATCCCCGGTTGATCCGGGTATTTATCGGATCAGGATAGCGGCTTGGACGGAATCGCAAAAGTCCCTATTTCGCGTTTTGCGCGATAATTCCGGCAATGTCGGCGACTTACGGCTTATGCGGGTCAGGATCGCCGATGCGGATGACCTCCCATTGCAGCTCGTGCCCGCTGGTCTCGCGCACCTTCTGGCGCACCAACTCACCCAGGGCCTCCAGTTCGGCCGCCGTGGCGCCATCCGCATTCAGCAGGAAATTCGGATGCTTTTCCGACATCTGCGCCCCGCCCAAGCGATGACCGCGCAGGCCCGCCGCATCGATCAGCGACCAGGCCTTCAACTCGTGACTGTCATCCGCCCGCCCGGTCGAGGAAAACCCGGCCGGGTTGCGGAAGGTCGATCCCGCGCTGCGTTCGCGCGTCGGCTGGCTGGCGTCGCGGCGGGCAAGTTGCTGTTCCATCGTCGCGGCCAAGGTGGCCGGGTCGCCCGGTTCGGCATGAAAGCGGGCTTGCGTCACCACCCAACCTTCGGGGATTTCCGAGTGGCGATAGGCCAGACGCAGATCGGCAGCCGGAATTTCATGAACGCTGCCATCCCGCGCCACAGCACGGACCGCGATCAGGTGATCGGCGATATAGGTGCCATAACAGCCTGCATTCATCCGCACCGCGCCACCGACGCTGCCCGGAATGGTGCGCAGGAATGTCAGGTCCAGCCCCGCCTCGGCCGCGCGGCGCGCGACATGGGCATCCAGCGCCGCCGCGCCCGCCGTGACGACACCGCCGTCGCAAGAGATGGTGTTGAAGCCGCGTCCCAGCCGGACCACCACGCCGCGAATGCCGCCATCGCGCACGATCAGGTTCGAGCCGACGCCCATCGCAAATACCTGCACCGCCGGGTCAAGGCCGCGCAGGAAATCCGCCAGATCCTCTTCGTCTGTGGGCTGGAAAAGCCAGTCGGCAGGGCCGCCGACCCGCAGCCAGGTCAAGTCGGCAAGGGCTCGGTTTGGGGTCAGGGTGCCGCGCGGGCTAGGGAGCATCTGGGTCATGCTGCCGCTCCTAATCAGCGCAGCGCAAGGCGTCAATGCGGCCGCTACCCGCCGCGTTCCGTATCAACCGCAGCCGAAGCATCGCGATGCGGCCGCGCGATTACTCCATGGCGCTGAAGATGACGGCCAGCCCGGCCAGCGCAACGATGCACATCACATCCCATGCCGGGCGCAGCGGCGCGCGCGGCGCCTCTGGCGGCCGCAACCGGTCGTAAAGCCAGCGCAGGAACGCCCCCGCCACCAGCCCGCCTGCCGCAATCAGCATCAACATGCTCAGCAACATGCCGATGATGCCAGCCAGATAACCACCCGTCTTGCTTTCGCCGATCAGATAGCACAACCCGGCCGCGACAAGCAGGGTCGCCAGACCGATCCCCATCGCCCCGAAAGAGCGCGAGGCCATGCGCACCGCCCCGAACCACATGGTCGTGGCGAGGGTCAGCCCGACGATCAGCCAGACGACTTCCATCCGCTCAATGCGCCCCGTGCCGGGGTCCGCGCCCGCTGCGCGAGGCAAAGGGCGGCCAGACCAGCAGCGACAGGCCCAGCGACAGGAACAACACGCCAAAGCCCGGCCCGCAAAGATAGGTCAGCCAGCCCAGCACCGGCACGCCGCACAGCACCAGTGTCCAAAGCGCCGAATTGCGCCAGCGCATCCGCACGAAAGGCAAAAGGCACGCCAACACGCCCCACAGTACCGCACAAAGCGCCGCCGTGGCGGGATGGCTGGCCAGCGCGATCACGCGGCCTCCTCCGTCAGGCGTTCAGGCAGGTTGTTGGCCCAGGTCGAGATCGTTCCGGCGCCAAGGCAGACCACCATGTCGCCCGGCCGCGCCTGTTCGCGCACCAGCCGCGACAGATCGGCCTCGTCGATCACCGAGCGGGCATGACGGTGGCCATGGGCAATCAGGCCGGCCACCAGATCGTCGCGGCTGGCGCCTGGAATGGGGTCCTCGCCTGCCGAATAGACCTCGGCGATGGCCACGACGTCGGCTTCGTTGAAGCAGGTGCAGAAATCGTCGAAAAGGCTGGACAGCCGGCTATAGCGATGCGGCTGATGCACGGCGATGACCCGGCCTTTCGTCGCCTGGCGGGCGGCTTTCAGAACCGCCGCGATCTCGACCGGGTGGTGGCCGTAATCGTCGATGATGGTGACACCCCCCACTTCGCCCACACGGGTAAAGCGGCGGCTGACCCCGCCGAACCGGGCCAGCGCCTCGCGGATCTGGGCGCGCTTCATCCCCAGATGGCGGGCGACGGCGACGGCGGCCAGCGCGTTCGAGACGTTGTGGTCGCCCGGCATCGGCAAGGTGCAGCCCTCGATAACCGGGGCCTGGCCGTCGTTCAGTTCTGCCTCGCCCTGCAAGGCGATGTCGAAATGCGCAACCCCGGATTCATAGCGCAGGTTCACGGCGCGCACGTCGGCCTGAGCGTTGAAGCCAAAGGTCACGACGCGGCGGTCGGTCAGCCTGCCGACCAGCGATTGCACCTCCGGGTGGTCGGTGCAGCAGACGGCCAGCCCATAAAAGGGAATGTTCGAGACGAAATCCTGAAAGCCTTTGCGCAGCGCGTCGAAACTGCCCCAATGCTCCATATGCTCGGGGTCGATGTTGGTCACAATTGCGATAGTTGCGGGCAGACGGTTGAAGCTGCCATCCGATTCGTCGGCCTCGACCACCATCCATTCGCCTGCCCCGGCGCGCGCGTTCGAGCCATAGGCGTGGATCACCCCGCCGTTGATGACCGTCGGGTCGAAGCCTCCGGCGTCCAGCAGCGTGGCGACCATGGTGGTGGTCGTGGTCTTGCCATGCGTGCCGGCAATGGCAACGTTGGATTTCAACCGCATCAACTCGGCCAGCATCTCGGCCCGGCGCACCACGGGCAGGCCACGGCGGCGTGCTTCTTCCAGCTCGGGGTTGCCCTTCTTGATCGCGGTCGAGATCACGACCACGCCGGCATCTCCAATGTTTTCAGCCGACTGACCTTCGAAGATGGCGGCGCCCAGCGTCTCCAGCCGGTCGGTGATCTTCGAGCGCTTTGCGTCCGAGCCCTGCACCTGATAGCCCAGCGTCATCAGCACCTCGGCGATGCCGGACATGCCGATGCCGCCGATGCCGATGAAATGGATGGGGCCAAGCTCGCCCGGAAGTTTGGTCGCTGCGTTCATCGGGTAAGTTCCGTCACTAAATCTGCAAGGCGCTGCGCCGCATCGGGGCGGGCAAGCGTTAGCGCCGCTGCTGCCATCGTGGTGGCGCGGGCACTGTCGGAAAGGATGTCCCGCATGTCGCGCCTGAGGCTCTCGGCGTCAAGCACGGATTCGGGCATCAGAAGCGCCGCGCCGGATTCGGCAAGGGCGCGGGCGTTGGCGGTCTGGTGGTCGCCGGTGGCGGCGGCATAGGGGATCAGGATCGCCGGACGGCCGATCACCGTGATGTCAGCGATTGAGGACGCCCCCGCCCGGCTGACCACCAGTTGGCAGTCCGCCAGCCGCTGCGGGACGTCGTCGAAAAACGGCCGCACCACCGCGGCGATGCCGGCCGCGCGATAGGCGTCGGTGACACGCTCGGTATCCTCGGCCCGGGCCTGATGGCTGACCGACAGGCGGGCGCGCAACTCTGCAGGCAGGCCGGCGATGGCTGCGGGCACCACGTCGGACAGAACACGCGCGCCTTGACTGCCGCCGATCACCAACAGGTTCACCCCCCCCGCACCCGGAGACGTATAAGGCGCCCCCGCTCGGTCCAGCACCGCCTGCCGCACCGGATTGCCGGTGTGGATGCCGGTGACACCCGACGGCAGCTCGGTCGGCCAGGTACCGCAGGCCACGCGATCCACCCGCCGTGCAAAAAATGCGTTCACGCGGCCCATGACGCCGTTTTGTTCGTGGATCATGCGCGGGATGCGCAACATCAGCGCCGCCGACATGGCCGGGATCGTCGGATAACCGCCAAAGCCCACCACTGCGGCGGGACGGTCTGCCCGCATCGCCCGGATCGCGGCCCAAATGCCGGCGCCGATGCGAAAGGGCACAGCCAGCTTGGCCGGCGCGCCGCCTCGGGCGGTTGTGGCGGAACTGACCACCTCGCGCACGACTTCGGGCGGGAAGGCGCCGGCATAGCGCGCGCCGCGCTCATCAGTCGAAAGCTTGACCCGCCAGCCCTGCGCCAGCAACACCTCGGCCAGCGATTGTGCGGGAAACATATGACCGCCGGTCCCTCCGGCGGCGATCAGGCATAGCGGACCGGAACTCATCCCCGCCCTCGCCCAAGCACGTCGCCGATCCGGCCCTGCGGACGCGAGCGGGTCAGTGCCAGAAGCATCCCCAGAGCAATCCCCGATGCAATCACCGACGAACCGCCATAGCTGACGAAGGGCAGCGTCATGCCCTTGGCGGGCAGCAGCCGCACCGCCACGCCCATATTTATCAGTGCCTGCACACCAAAGGCGCAGGCCAGCCCGGTGCCGGCGATGCGGACAAAGGGGTCGCGTTCACCCTGAAGCCGCAAGAGCGAGCGGATGACGATGGTGGTGTAAAGAGCGATGATGATCAGGACCAGGATCAGGCCATATTCCTCGGCCGCGACCGCGATGATGAAATCGGTATGCGCGTCGGGCAGCGACCACTTAACCGAGCCCTCGCCCACGCCCACGCCGAAGAATCCGCCCTCCTGAATGGCGTTGGTGGCATAGCCAAGCTGGGTGCGCGGATCAATCTCGGCCGCCAGAAAGCCGTTGATGCGCCGGGCGAAGTGCTCGGATGCGCCATAGGCGAAGATACCGCCGACGCAGGCCAGCCCCATCACGCCGCCCAGCAGGTAAAGCGGCGCGCCGGCGATGAAATACATCACGCACCACGAAAACAGCACCAGCGAAGCCTGACCAAAGTCGGGCTGCATGGCCAGCAACAGGACCACCACGACGGCCAGCCCGAATGAAAAGGACTTGCCGGGGGGGCCGCCGACCTCTTGGCTCGCCGCCATGAACCATGCGCAGATGGCGACGAAACAGGGCTTGAGGAATTCGGAGGGTTGCACCGACATCCCGCCCGGCAACCGCAGCCAGCGCACCGCGCCCTTGCCGAAATCGGTGCCGACAAAGGGCAATACAGCCAGCACCACGAACGCGACAAGAAAGCCCATCACGCCGATCCGTCGCACCATTCTGGGCGAAAAGGTCGAGATCACCAGCATCACCGCCAGCGCCATCGCGCCGAACACCGCTTGCCGGGTGACGTAATAGAACTGTGGCAGGCCGTTCTTTTCGGCCAGCGGCACCGATGCCGCCAGGCCCAAAAGCAGCCCTACCGCGAAAAGCCCCAGCACACAGGCCAAGGACCACCGGTCCACGGTGCGCCACCAACGTGGAAGAATCGGGTCACCTGCCCGTACGGGCGTGGTGCCAAAGACCATCTCGGTCATGGGATACCGCCGTCACTGCCTCGATATACGTGCCCGTTTTCCGGGTCTGCGGGCAGCATAGCGCGATTAGGGACAGCGCGCTACCACGGATTGGTTAACACATGCGACAGACGCTTACACCGCCAGCAGGGCGGGAAAAGCACCCCCGGCCCATCCTGCCGCCCTGCCCCCTTTTCCTTGGCCCTGCGGGGGATTAACTATCCCCAAGCCGTGCAAAAGGATCGCCCATGCTTTACCAGACCAAGGCCGGATGGATGGCCGCCCCAAAAAAGCGTGTGCTTTTCTTTGGCATGTCCGGGCTGGGCAAGACGTTCCTTGCCTCGATGCTGCGCGCCTCGGGTGATTGGTTCCATTACTCGATCGATTACCGCATCGGCACCCGCTACATGGGCGAGTTGATCGCCGACAACTTCAAGCGCGAGGCGATGAAGGTGCCGTTCCTGCGTGAACTGCTGCTGTCGGATTCGGTCTATATCGCCAGCAACATCACCTTTGAGAACCTCGCCCCGCTTTCGACCTATCTGGGCAAGCCGGGCAGCGTCACCCGCGGCGGGCTGGAGTTCGAGGAATACATGCGCCGTCAGGCCCAGCACCGGGCCGCCGAGATCGCCGCACTGCTGGATTCCGGCCATTTCATCCGACGCGCCCAGGAAATATATGCCTTCGACCATTTCGTCTGCGATTCCGGCGGCTCGGTCTGCGAGGTGGTGGACCCGTTCGCGGAAAGCGACCCGGTGCTGGATGCGCTGGAACGCGAATTGCTGCTGGTGTGGATCAAGGGCTCGGACGCCCATACCGAAGAGCTGGTGCGCCGCTTCGACCGCGCGCCCAAGCCGATGTATTACCAGCCTGAATTCCTCGACCGCGCATGGACCGACTACCGGGTCGAAAAGGGCCTGCGCGAGGATCAGGTGAACCCCGACGAATTCATCCGCTGGACCTATGCCCGGGCGCTGGCCCACCGCCAGCCACGATACGAGGCCATGGCGCGACGTGGCGTAACGCTGCTGGCCGAAGAGGTCGTTCAGGTAAAAACCCCGGACGATCTGATCGCCTTGATCGGCCATGCCATCGAAAGACGGCCATCGACAGAAAGGACGCATGATGCCCATCACCCTGCCAAATGACCTGCCCGCCTATGACATCCTGTCGAACGAAGGCGTCATGGTCATGTCGCCGGGCCGGGCGGCGATGCAGGACATCCGGCCGCTGCGGATCGGCCTGCTGAACCTGATGCCGAAAAAGATCCAGACGGAAAACCAGTTCGCCCGGCTGATCGGCGCAACGCCTCTGCAGATCGACTTTCAGTTGATCCGCATGTCCGATCACGAAAGCCGCAACACCGCCGCCGATCATCTGGCCGCATTTTACCGCCGCTTCAGCGAAGTCGAGGAAACGGGCGAGAAGTTCGACGGGCTCATCATCACCGGCGCCCCCATCGAGCACCTGCCCTTTGATCAGGTGACCTATTGGGACGAGTTGACGCGCGTCTTCGACTGGACGCAAAGCCATGTCCACTCGACCTTCGGCGTCTGCTGGGGCGGTATGGCGATGGCCTGGCATTTCCACCGGCTGAAAAAGCACCTGCTGGATCACAAGGCCTTCGGCTGCTTCCGGCATCGCAACCTGACCCCGGCCAGCCCCTATCTGCGCGGTTTTTCCGACGATGTGCTGGTTCCCGTCAGCCGCTGGACCGAGGTGCGCCAGGACGAGGTGGACGCCATCCCGGCGCTGCAGACGCTGATCGCCTCGGATCAGGTCGGGCCTTGCCTGTTGCAGGACCCGGATCACCGTGCGCTTTATGTCTTCAACCATTTCGAATATGACAGCACGACGCTCAAGGACGAATATGATCGCGACGCGACCGCGGGCAAACCAGTCAACGTGCCGGTGAACTATTACCCCGACAACGACCCCACGCGTCCGCCGACGAACCGCTGGCGCAGCCATGCCCACCTGCTTTACGGCAACTGGATCAACGAAATCTACCAGACCACCCATTTCGACCTGAACCGCATCGGCGAGGCGTGACATGGCCAGCAACGGCAAGAAAAACGACAAGCCGAAATCGCTGCCCGATCTTCCCTTCGTGGGCGCGATCACCCGCTATCTGGAAAAGGACGCCCCCGAGACGTTACGCAAGAAGGTCGTGGCAGCGGACGGCAAGCGCATTCTCGATCCATCCTATCCCTATGCCGAAGAGATGAAGGGCAAGGAATACGACGTGCAGATGCAGGGGCTGCAACTGCAGCTTGTCCGGCTGATGCGCGACGTGATCCATACGGGCAAGCGCGTGGTCGTGCTGTTCGAGGGCCGCGACGCCGCCGGCAAGGGCGGCACCATCGAGCGGGTGCGCGAGAACCTGAACCCGCGATCCGCCTATATCGTCGCCCTGCCCAAACCCAGCGAACGCGAGGCGGACGAGTGGTATTTCCAGCGCTACGTCGACTGGCTGCCCGCCCGCGGCGAAATCGCATTGTTCGACCGAAGCTGGTATAACCGCGGGGTGGTCGAAAAGGTTTTCGGCTTCAGCTCGGACGCGCAGCGCGAGACCTTTTTCCGCCAGTTGCCACTGTTTGAAAACATGCTGGTCGATGACGGGGTGATTCTGGTCAAACTGTGGCTCGAGGTGGGCCGCGCCGAACAGCTTACCCGCTTTCTCGACCGAGAGCAGGATCCGCTGAAACAATGGAAGCTCAGCCCTGTTGATGTCGAGGGGCTGGCAAAATGGGACGACTACACCGCGGCGATCCACGACACCTTGCTGCGCAGCCATTCCGGCATCGCACCATGGACCGTGATCCGCGCCGACGACAAGCGCCGCGCCCGGCTCGCCGCCATCCAGACCATCCTGCGCGCGGTCGAGTTCGCCGGACGCGATGACGACCTGATCGGCAAGCCCGACCCGCAGATCGCTGGTGGCCCCGAGATCCTGCCCGGATAAGGCCCCGGAACACCCGACTTGGGCCGCGCGTTCAACGACAGGCAAGCAAGGATCACCGATGGCCCGACCGTTCCAGATCACCGCCCCTGCCGCCAAAGCGTTGCGGCCCGTCCTTAGCGGGCTCGCCAGCCTTTTCGCCCTGCTCTGGCTGGCGCTGTTGCCGGCGCAGGCCCAAGATCTGCCCGACTGGCAGCATGTCCGCATCAATGATTTCGCCGACCTGCTGACGCCCGAGGACGCACAGACCATCGACACGGCGCTGGCTTTGCTCAAGGACCAGACCGGCATCGAGGGAACGGTCGTCACCCTGTCCGACCGCGCGCGCTATGGCGGGACCGACGGACTTGAACCATTCGCCACCCGGCTCTTCAACCACTGGGGCGTAGGTGAGGCCACGCGCAACGATGGCTTCATGGTGCTCGTGCTGGCACAGGATCGCGAGGCCCGTATCGAGCTGGGCAGCGGCTACGAAAACGATGCCGATATTCTTGCGCAAGAGATCATGCGCAACACCATGCTGCCCGCCTTGCGTGACGGCCGGATTTCGCATGGCATCCGCGAAGCAACGCAAGCTGTGATCGAACTGATCGCCCAGCCGACCGCAGCAGGCCATCCGGCGGGGGGATCCAAAGACAGCCTGATGGACCGCCTCGTCCCCTACATCTTCGGCGGCGCATGGTTGCTGATCCTTGGCGGCATCGCGCGGCAGATCTGGCGACGCAACCGGTGCCCGCAATGCGGCCGGCGCGGATTGGAAACTGCCACCACGCCGCTGGAAACACCATTGCCCGAAGGCGGCCATTTGGTCTCGCATGACAATGTAACCCGCCGCTGCTTGGCCTGCGGCTGGACCGAGACAAGGCAGAGCCTGCGGCCTCGGACTGTCTGGTATGGACCAACCGGCACCATGCTGCGCAGCGAGCCCACACCGGGCTATCGCAGCGCCTCACGCGGTTCTTCGGGCTTCGGCGGCGGCTCGTCGCGCGGCGGAGGCGCATCGGGTCGCTGGTAGGCACCGCCGTGCTTGCGAGGGCCTCGCTGGACCGCTAGCCTCGGTTCAAACTGCCCCAAGGAAAACACGGACATGAAATCTATTCGCTTCCCCGCCCTTGCGCTGGCGCTGGCCAGCACCAGCCTGACGGCCGCCTGGGCCGCAGATTCTCAACTGACGGTCTTTGACTGGGCCGGGTTCGAGGAGCCAGTGATCTTCCAAGGCTATATCAACCAGCATGGCGACAGCCCGACCTTCGCCTTCTATGGCGATGACGACGAGGCTTATCAAAAGCTGGCCTCGGGCTTCAAAGCGGACCTGGCGCATCCATGTTCCCAGATGGTCTCGAAATACCGCGATGCCGGGTTGATCGAGCCTTGGGACGTGTCCAGGATTCCGGCCTTTGAAACCCTTGATCCCAAGTTCCTCGAATCGGAAATTTTCAAGGATGATCAGGGCGTCTGGTATATCCCGACCGATTGGGGCGCGACCGCCATCGCCTATAACACGGACAATGTCCCGCCCGAGGACGTCGCCAGCCTGAACATCTTTACCGACCCGAAATATCAAGGCCGTACCTCGCTGCCCGATTCGGCTGACGACGTCTGGGCGCTGGCTTATCTTGCGACCGGCACCACCGACTGGACCGAAGTCACCGACGACCAGTTCAACGCCGCTGCCGACTGGCTGCGCCAGGCGCATCAGAACGTCGCAGCCTATTGGGCCGACCCGGCCGAGCAGGCGCAACTGATGGCCTCGGGCGCGGTGGACGTCGCATGGTCCTGGAACGATGGCGTGGTGCTGCTGGAAAACGACGGCTTCCCAGTGGGTTTCCAGCGCGCCCCGAAAGAGGGCAGTTCGACCTTTTTCTGCGGCTTCGTCAATCTCAAGAACGGGCCGGGCAACGAAGATAAAGCCTACGATTTCATCAACGCCTGGCTCGCCCCCGAAGCAGCAAAAGGCCTTCTGGACACGATCGGCTACGGCCACACCTCAACCGTGGCCATGGACACGATCAAGGACGAGCCGGCGGTCCAAGAGGGACTCTCGGCCGTGGATGCCCCGATCCTGGCCCAGACCCCGAACGACCCCCAGCAGCGTGAACGCCAATTGCAGGAATTCGAAAAGATCAAGGCCGGCTTCTGATCCCGCCCCTTGCTTGCATCGCCCCGCCCCACTGGCAGGGCATTTCGCCCATGGCACGGCCCGCATGGGTATTTGGACAACAGAGAAGGGCGCGCGCCGCGTTTCGACCTTGGCGTATTCTTCCGTGTCGAAATATCCCAAGGGGTGAATTGGCCCGTACCGCGGGCCAAGAGGGGAACGGCGTTCCCCTCTCTTGCGTGCAGCCGGCACCGGCCCTATATTCAAGCCGTTCGGGTTCGCCCGGGCTATGGACATAAACGCGCAGGTAATAAGCGGATCGGACCCGGGGGCGGTACCCGGCGGCTCCACCAAAATCCCTCGTTGGGGGCACATGGGGCCGAAACAGGATCGACGAACGTCTAAAGCTGTTTGCTTTGTCTCGGTGAGCTACCACCGTTATCGGTGCAAAATGTACAGTTGCCAACGACAACCGTGCTCCGGTCGCTCTGGCTGCGTAAGCAGCTCGGGTAACCGAAACTTAAGCCCTTCCGCCTAGCAGCGTAAGGCGGGGCCCGCAGGAGCCTGGCAACAGAATCCTGCACCTTATTATCCATCTCATACCGTGCTGTTTTCCTTGGGCTTCTGTTGTCCAGTTTTGCGAAGTTTTACAGTTTGCGTTCACGATAATCCCTCAGCAGAGAGTGAGCGCCGGCCTTCTTGTCCTCATGGCGGCTGTATCGCTCGACCATTTCCACCGACAATCCTATTGCATCGCTGATCTGCGGTCCTGTGTATCCAAGCCGCCTCAGGCTGGTGACTGCGTTGGCGCGCAGGCCGTGCCATACCGCCCCATCCAGTTCCGGATGCTTGCCCCTGAACTCGTCAAACACCTTCCACAGCTGATTCGTGCTGATGGGCTTGCCGGCGCTCTTGCCAACGCCTTGCAGCAGGAAGGGACCCGGGCGCTTTTCCCAGGTCGTCATCTCGGCCGCCAGTTCGGGGAAGATCGGACAGACGGGCCGCACTCCGGTCTTTTTCTGCCGCAGAGACAGCGTTTCGCCGTCCACGTCAGTCCACCCCAGCCGAACAATGTCGCTGGCCCGCTGGCCTGTGTAGCGCGCCAAGAAGTATGCCCGCCGCAGCACCCCCGTGAAGTTCATCTCGGCAAATGCGATCTGTTCCGGCGTCCAAGGCTTGTGTCCCTCATTGCTCTGGTATGTCTTCACGCCATGCGTCGGGTCGGTCGTCAGGTGACCCACCGGCCCCCTCGCCCAGGAACACATGCTGCGCAGCGCATAGAGGATGTTGTTTGCCCTGCCCGGCTTCTCCGTCCCGATCTTGACGATCAGCGCTTCCACATCGGCCGGCATCAGGTCGGCGGCAGGTAGGTTGCCCCAGATCTTCTTCACCACCGCCAGATAACGCCGGTAATAGTCCTGCGTAGACGGCGCGAGCTTCTTCCGCAGACCAGGCCAAGCCGCGATATATGCATCAATCAGCGCGCCAATCGTATCCGTCCGCTCGGGAACCCCCTCAATCTTGTTGATCATGGCCCAGAACTCGGGTTGCCGAGGATCGTCAGGAAGGCGGATGCGAGCGCCGGGTTGCACCGTTCCCCGCCCCTCTTGATAGTAGTAGTAGGTCCGGCCCCGGGACTTTACGCGATGGACCCCGCGCGGCAGTGAAATCTTAAATGACATCGTGCAACACCTTTTGGAATGGACTGACGGGATCGCCGGCCGGCGGGGTCAGCTTTGCCTCAACATCGGCCCAGCACCACCGAACAGAACCCGCCAGGCGGCACGGCTTGGGCAGAATGCCCTTTTTGGTCCAATCATCGACCGTCGCCTCGGAGACGCAGAGTTCCGCCGCGAGTGTCGACTTGTCGGGATAAGCCGGGGGACGGTCCCCCAATGCAGGACGGCGGGCCATGTCAGCACCCCCTTTCGATGGCATGATCGGATCGCGCCACCTTCTCGAGGTTGGTGATATCCAAAGCATTTTGCAGATTATGCGCCAGCAAACCGAGCTTGCTGGCGACTTCCGACGCCGCTTCCGTGTTACCGAACCCGGCATCCAGCATATTCTCCAACGCCCCTGCCGCGCAGCGCACTTTCAAGGCGAGGGATTGTTGTTCAGCAAGATAGGCTTCGAGCGAGGGGGTCATAGGCCGACCCTCCGCTCCAGGTCGAGCGTTGCCGCGACCAGCATATCAGACAGCATCCACGCGGGATGCTTGTTGCTATTGAGGTCGTTCGCCTCGATCACCGTTTGCAGGGCCATTGCCAGCGCGCGAACCTCGCTCGCCAACCGGTAGGTTGCATCGTGGTCCTGTTCGTAGGTCTGCCCGCAAGGGGGATTGATATCGCTCGACGTTTGCACCATGTTCATGGGCAAGATCCTTTTTCTTCGTGGTTTAGGATTGCATGAGACCGTCAGGGTGGCCGCCCTGGCGGTCTTGTTCGTTCTGGCCGGCTGCAGCGATGGCCTTGCGAAGATGAAAGACGATTTCCGCGTTCATCGAACGCTCGTTCTCGCCCGCCATCGCCTTGATTCGGTCCCGCATTCCGTCTGGCATCCTGACAATGTATCTTTCAGTGCAGGTTCGGTGTTGCATTTTGCCCTCATAGTGTCCGATGGACTTATAGTGTCCGATGGACGCTATTGCGTCAATCTAGAAAATGCGTCCAATGGCCATCATGGCACAGAACACTGAAAATCGCGCGCTCAACGATAAATTCATGCTCCGCCTTCCCGATGGGATGCGGGACCGGATCAAGGCCGCCGCAGAACGAAACAACCGCAGTATGAACGCCGAAATCGTCATGGCGTTGGAATACTGGCTTGAGGCAGACCTGCCTTATGAACTCGCAGTCAGCGCGGGCGCAGGCCCTGAAGATGCTCGCAGGATGGGAATGGAAGACTGGACAGAGCGCAGCGAAATCATTGAGGATACGTTCAAGCAAGAGCTTGAACGATCAATAGATTTCCTTAACCAGCTTCGACGTCAGCTTAAGGTTCGACACACCAAGCCCGAGTCAGATGACTAACCAATGATCCTGATCCCCAACGAGCAAACGAAGCTTCTGGCGAACGCGCTGAACTGCTGAACGCAGTCATGCATCTTTGTACCCAGAGCAAGTCAGTGAGCCCCTCATGCATTATACCTGCCCCTATTGCCAGATCCGGCAGATTGTCCAAGCAGACCAGCGCTATGTTGAAACAGTTCATATCCATGTGGAGAAAAACGCAGAAGGACAGATAGGCTTTACAATCGAAGCCACTACTTGCGCCAACCCTGACTGTGCGCAAACCACCCTAATCGGTCGCCTTAGAAATATGAGAACTGACGCAATCGGTCGCATGAGTCCGACGCCCGGTTCTCTCGAGTCTTGGACATTGCGCCCACAAGGGGCAGCTCGACCCATTCCTGACTACATTCCTCAAGCTATCAGGGAAGACTATACTGAGGCTTGCCGCATCCGCGACCTAAGTCCAAAGGCCGCTGCGACCCTGATCCGTCGCTGCCTCCAAAGCATGATAAGAGATTTCTGCAACATCAAAAAGCATAGCTTGGATCAAGAAATCAAAGCACTAAGAGGGGCGGTGGACGCAGGAACCGCGCCTAGGGGCGTATCGGACGAGAGCGTCGATGCCATCGACCGGATTAGAGCAATTGGCAACATCGGCGCCCATATGGAAAAGGATATCGATCTCATTATTCCGGTGGAACCCGACGAAGCGCAGCTCTTGATCGAGCTGACCGAGATGCTGTTCGACGAATGGTATATCGCACGGGAAAAGCGTGGCGCTCGACTTGCTGCCCTCAAAGAGATGGCAGACAGCAAAAAGGAACTCCGCACCCCTCAACTACCCCCTGACACAGGGGCATAGCCGAAGCGAATTGGTGTCAGGCTTCTGACTCAGGGCGCTATCTTCCGCAAGATCGCGTCGAACAAGCGGTCGAGGCGGGCGGGTGTGAGTTGCATGACATAGCGGCGCTTGGGGCGTATCCGCTCGAATGTCCGGTCCAGAAGCCGCGCGGTCAGCTTGCGCGGGTAATGCCGCAGCACCCCCGCCACGTGTTTTGCCTTGGACGAACAGGACGCCCCGCAATACCGCTGAACGGCGCGCCGCCGTCGATACAATGCCCCGCACCATTCGCATGGCGCCCATTGTGCATCACGCACCGCTGCAAGCTGGCAGGTTTTCGAGCAATACTCCTGCGTCCTACGGCGTGGACGGAAGCCCTTGCCGCAATGACGGCAGGCTCGCGTCTCCCTTATACCTCTGTTGGCGCGATGATTGCATTCCAAGGAGCAGAACTTTGCGGCAAGACGGCGAGTAAGCGGCATCGGAGTTCCACACTGGGCGCAGGTTTTCCCCTGCTTCAAGGCCAGAGCCGCCTCACGCTCCAGTTGCCGGACGCTCTGCTTATAGCATCTGGTCGAGCAGTATTTTCGATTTGCGTGGTGGTTCTCAGGTAATGGCGCGGCACAGTGCGCACACCGCGCAGTCAGATCGAGCGATGCTTCGTCACGATCTTTATCACTTGATCCTCCCCCGCGCTTTTCAGCAGGCTGAGGTTGCTGTGATAACTGCTCTTGCACACGTCCCCGCAGAACTTGAAATGACCCTCGGGCAATGGCACGTGACAGCGAACGCAGCGGGTCCGCTCGATCAGGGTTCCTGCGTGAATGATCCATTCCGGTTGTCCTTCATCCCAGCCCGGACGGGTGGCCCGCACCGCCCGGAAAGCTTCGTTCAGCATCTCGCGGGCCATGTCGTCGGCGTCCTGCCAGCGCCAGCCCTGCCGGCAGAGGTCGGCCCTGATACCGGCGCGCAAGGGGCCTTCCAGCCCGAACAGCGTGGCCGTCGCGCCAGCCTCGAACGCCAGCCGGATCACCGCCACCAGTTCCTTCACCAGCATCTCGAACCGGCCCTTGCCAAGCTGGCCGCGCCGGGCTTCCCGTTCTCGTCTTGCAGCGATGATCCAGCCAGCGGTTGAGGTTGAATTGCAGGAAGCTGTCGCGGTCGAAGGGCGAATGCTCGGCCTTCTTCGCCTTGTCCCGATATGGGCGCGACGCAGGCTGGTGCCCTCGTCCACGGCCTGGCTGTCGCCAAGGATAATCGCGGGCAGCGCGGCGGGCTTCTGGTTGGTGTCGAGGATCTGCACCGGGGGAACGCCCACGGCAGTGGTGGTCAGGCGGGCGCGGATGGCTTTCTGCACTTCCAGATCGATATTCATTTCGCCTCCCGGATTGCTTTGCCGATGGCCCGCTTGATGCGAGCCAAGGCCCGCTTTCGGGTCATGCGGAAGGCCGGCCAGAAGAACGGCTGCGCTTGCGAATTGACGGTGCCGTATTCGACCAGATGGGGATAGCGCACGGCGGTATTGCCCACAGTGATTGCCACCTCGTTTTCAGGGACCACCATTGAGCCGCCCGGCTGGCTATAGGGCGGCGTGGATTGCCCCGGCCCGGTGACGGTGATCGAGCCTATCAGGTCGCCCGTATCCTCGGGGGCCAGCGCCTCCATGGCGTCCTGTATCTCATAGGCCGATTTCATCAGCGCAGGCTTGACCGCCTCGCGGGCAGCCTTGGGGATGGCCCGCATGCGCTTCTGGAAGCTGGAAAGACCGCCATCATCCGCCATCAGAACGCCCACTCTCGATATTCATTGACAATCTCGGCCACGCCGAACGGCAGGCTGCGGCTCACGTCGCTGACCGCCTCGCGGTTCTCGAACCACCATGCGGCAAGCTGCATCACCGCTTCTTTCAGCGATGCCGGGATGATGGCCGGATCGGGGTAACGCTCGGCAAAGGTGTATCCCAGCAAGCGTTCGACGTGATCCTGGGCGGCTTCGATCTTGCCGGAAATCAGGGCGTCATCTGCGTCCTGATCTGCCGTCAACCCAAGCTGGTCTTTCATCTGTTCAAGCGTGACGATTGCCATGTCAGGCTCCATCATTGCGGATGATTGGCGTCGCAGGCAGCACATCCGCTTGCAGCTTCATCACCGAGTTCGCGCTGTCGAAAACCTCGACAAGGGCCGTAACCAACCCGAACCACGCCCGGCTTGAGACGCCATCTGGAAGCACCAGACGGAAAGGGTAGTGGTTAGTCGAGCGTGCGGCAGTCCAGAGAAGCACCTGCCCCGGATCAGACGGATCATTGCCCAAGACAATTTGCATGGGCGACTGGCGCAGGGCAGTCTTCACGGAATACTCAACCAGGTAGCCGTCAGGGCCGTCATATTCCTCGGTTGCCAGATCTGTGGACGCTACACCCCATTGCACGCCCAACAGACCAAGGGCTTCCGTCTCGCCGATCTCGACCCAGCCCGCGACAGGCAGAACGCCACCAGCGCCCCGTGCAGGGGCGTCGGCGATATAGAGCCGGGCACCAGCGGTCGGGTAAAGCATGGCTCAGGCCTCGGCCGCATCCACATGAACGATATTGCTGTTCACCCAGAGCGAGATATTCAGCTTCATCACCGAGTTGGCGGTGTCGAACTGTTCCGCAGCCGATGCGACCTTGGCGACGAAGTAACGCTCGGAGGGGGTGCCACCTGCCGGGGCGTCGTTCAGAACCAGCTTGATCGCATAGTCGTGCGGGGTCTTTTCAGCCGCGATGGCCGCAATCTGGCCCTCGTCCTTGGCGTCGATGCCGCAGACGATTTCCATGGTGCCGGCGTTGCGGGCGCCCTTGAGACGCCGCGTCCGCTGCGAAGCGATGGCATCAAAGGTGATCTCGGTCGAGGTGTCGCCCACGGTCCCAAGCCCTTCGGCTTCCCCGATTTCTGTCCAGAGCGCCGTCTGGGCCGAAAAGTCGGCAAAAACGAAGTCGGCCGATTTCGCGGCAAGAGGCCCGCCGATATAGACGCGCGTGCCGTTCGTTGCATAGATGGTCATGGCATAGCCTTTCGGATGTTGCGCCGTTCCAGCCTTTGCTTGGCGCTGTTGTGATGATGGGCGCAAAGCCCCTGCCAGTTGCGCGGATCGTCCCGCAGCGCAGAATCGCCCTTGTGCGGAATGATGTGATCGACATGGGACGCCAGTGCAGGCCCGCCCTTGTGGCCCAGATCGCACCCCGGCCATTTGCAGAAGCGGTTCTCGGGCCGCGCGAGAAAGACCTTGCGGGCCTTCTCCCAACTGCGCCCATAGCCGCGCTGGCTGCTGTTTGGCCGGGTCTTGTCGAACCGCGCCTTGCGTTCCGCCGCGCGCTTCGCCTGGCATGGGCAGGTGGCCCCCGAAGCCACCACCTTGCCGCAGGAGCATATGCGAGGCGCGCGCACCGGCATCAGACGGCCATGACCAGCTTGCGGAAGGCGGTCGGGCGAACCACATCAGCGCCGACGCGGCGGCGGGCGTGATAGCGCGCCAGCCCCAGATGGCGCTGGGTGAACGGATCGGCAAGGATCGACAGCGACAGCCGGTCATAGATGCGATAGCCGCGCTTGAAGTCCCCGAAAATGATGGGTTCGGCATCTTCCGCGACGTCAGGCATGTCCACCGCCTCGACCACCGGACGGCCAAGGATGGTTTCGGGCTGTCCGGCCTGATAGCTCGGCTGCCACAGATAGCGCCCATCCCCGTCTTTCAGGGTGCGGATGGTTGCCAGAGTGCTGCCGTTCATCACCCATGTGCCCGCCTGCCGGTAGGTCGCGGGCAGCGAATACATCATCGCGATCAGTGCATCGGGATCGAGATTTGCAACATGGCCGTTGTCGGTGGCGGCAATGTCGGCATTTACCATGAAGCCCGAGGGTTCAAGCGCCGTGCTGCCGTTGACGAAGGCAAGGCTTTCCTTCTGGCCGAAGTCCTCGGCCAAGGCCAGATTGACCTCGCCCAGCACGTTGGCGCTGTCCTCGGAGAGTTGCAGCGACATATCAACAAAGGTGGCAAGTTCCCTGATCTCGACAGCCCCCTGATCGAAACCCGGTGCGCTGCCAGTGCGGGCCTGCGTCTCGCCAACCCAGACCGCGTTGGTAACGCTGGTGCGGATGGGCAGGATGACCTTGGCGGCGCTGGTGCTGCGCACATCCGCGATGGTGCGGATCGGGCTGAACTCGATCAGGTTGCGCAGAAAGTCCGTCTCGACCTGTTCGGGCGCAAGGATGTGGTTGGCCGTGTCGCTGGCCGTGGTCAGGGCCTTGCCCTCGACAACGCCAGACCGCAGGTATTCGACAAACGCCGCCTTCTTTTCGTCCGCTTCCCCGGCCTCGGCATCGCCGCGCGGGCGGTTCACCTTGGCCTCGATCTTGTCCAGCCGTGCTACCAGCGGCGCGGTGTCGGCCTTCTTCTCAAGATCGGCCATCTTGGCTTCCAGTGCCGCGATGCCGCCCTCGTCCTTGTCCACGGTTTTATCTTCGGTCTTGTCCGTCATGGTCATGTCCTTTGCTGACGTGATGCGCGCGCCGGGGTGCATCGGCACCGCAACCACGCTGATTTCGAGAAGATCGACGGCATGAAGATCGCGCCCGCCGCCGCGCCGCGCCGCCTTGCGCGTGGCCTGATAACCGATGGAAAGGCCTTGCAGGGCCTTGTCCATGATCAGGTCCCGGACCTCGCGCGCTCGCGGCACCGAAAGGGTGAGCTTGCCCTTGACCCGCAGCCCCTCGCTCGTCTCGACGCCTTCTTGCCAGACGCCGATCACCTCGGCCTGATCGTGGCCGTCAAGCATGGGAATGGGGAATGATGCGCCGGAAAACGCGCCCTTGTGAACGATATCGCCACCGCGATCCGCAGTCCCGAATACGGAGGCAAGGCCCTCGATCCGGCCTTCATCGTCAACGCTGAACTGCGCCTTGAACTCGATCCGATCCATCACTGCCCCCGGAACGCCGCACGGTCGGAGGCGAAGGCATCGACCTGTTGCTGAACCCAGAGCGCCGCCCTGAGAAGGCGCACGACCGAGGCGTGATTGAAGGGAACCGGCTCGCCGTTTTCGCTGATCTCCCAGCCAAGAACGCAGCGCGCCAGCGTGTTGAGCCGCACCCGCTCACGATCCGCCGCAGGAACCTTGCCCTCGCCATCGGCGGCGTCGGCCAGATCATCTACCATTTGCAACCGGGCGCGGGCCTGCGTGGCGCTGTCAGGGCCGGCAATGCGCAGCTTGATCCCGGTGGGCTGGCCGGTCACAGGATCGACCAGTTCGAAGTCGCGCCCGGTGTCTTGGCCTTGAGCATCCATGAGAATGTCATTCAGTTGCATCGGTTTCTTCCTTGGAAACGGGCTTTCCGATCAGGTGCGGAACAGGTGCCGCGCTGATGTTCGGGTTAAGGAATTCATCGCCGCCCGGGCGAGGCGGCACGCCAAGCCAGCCCCGGCCCTCGTTCGGGTTGATGGTGCGGCTGGCGATCAGGCTGTTGATGACCGTCGCGCGGGTCGCCAGATCGGCCCGCGTCAGGTCGTCGCGGTCGAAGCGGATCACATGGTCGCGCCGCTCGGCATCCGAAAACAGCGCCCGCCGCAACGCCCCTTCCAGCCCCAGCAACCACGGCTCAAGGGTGTAGGACAGGAACTCGCGGCCCTTCTGTTCCGAGTTGGACCATGTGGCCCGCTCCAATGCGCCAAGCATGGGCGACGGGATGTTGAACGCCCGCCCGATTTCCTCGATCTGGAAGCGGCGGTTTTCAAGGAACTGCGCATCGGTCGAGTTGAAGGTGAACGGCTCGAACGTCATGCCGTCATAAAGGATCGCCGTGCGGCCCTGATCCTCGCCCTCATGCGCGGTGCGCCACGCCTTCCGCGCCGCCTTCACCGCTTCCTCGCCAATGCCTTGCGGGATCAGCAGCGCCCCAGACGGACGCGCGCCACGGGTGAACAGTTTGCTTGCGTGACGGTCCAGCGCCAGCGCAATCCCGATAGCTTCCCGCGCCAGCGACAGGGGCGCACGACCCAGCGGCGGCAACAGGTGGATCACATCGCGCGCCGGGATCGGTCGATTCATCAGCCAATAGAACCGCTCGCCCGTCTCAAGATCGGTGTCGAAGCGCATTGCCGAGGTGGCGTAGCGGATTATCTCATGCGGCTTGCCGTTCACCCGGTTGACCCACGCCAGGCCGCCCGCATCGCTTTTCAGGGCGTCAATGACGATCTGCCGGATCATCTCGAAACCCGAGGTCCAGTCGTTCGCCTCACCGCGCAGGATGGCAAGCGCCGGGTGATCGGGAACATCAACCTCGGCGCTGCCCTCGATCCGCTTCACCGTCACGTCAAGGCTGGCAACCGCCTCGCTGATAAGCTGGATCGCATTGGCGACGGCGGGCACCCGCAGTGCCGCTTGCGACGATACCACAGCGCCGACCGAAGTTGTCTCGGCACCGAAGATGACCTCCATCGCCGCATCGGGCGAGGCGAGCGACTTTTGCTCGGGCGTGAAGGCTTTGC
Organism: Paracoccus methylovorus; assembly: GCF_016919705.1. Classification (NCBI taxonomy): domain Bacteria; kingdom Pseudomonadati; phylum Pseudomonadota; class Alphaproteobacteria; order Rhodobacterales; family Paracoccaceae; genus Paracoccus; species Paracoccus methylovorus. The sequence goes on along the minus strand of NZ_CP070371.1, from coordinate 99,434 downwards.
GAAGATAGGTCCAGATGCTCATGGACCAGTTTATGCGGGGTGCCGCGCCGGTCAGAGAAGCTCCAAATTCCTACAAAATCCTCCAAATTCCTACAAATCCGTTTAGGTCTTGCGGCGAAGCCATGCGAGAAGTTCGGAGCGGAAGGCAAAATAGCTTCCCGAACCGGACGGCTTGTAGATCGGCACATTCGGCAACTGCGCCCATGTGCGGGCCGTATTGACACTCACGCCCAGCACCTCGGCGATCTGGTTCAGCCCCCAGATTTTCCGTTCAGGCTCAAGCATCGCATCGACGCGCCAGCGGTCCAGCGGCGGCATATCGTTTTTTCCCTGTTTCAGCATTGTCATTCCCCGGACTTTCCGTAACATACCACCTTCAGCGCTTTGACTTAAAACGAAAAAAGCCTATTTAGCGCAAATGTAGCGTTCGCCTCCCCCCGCCGGTCCCCACCAAAGGGCCAAAGACGAAGACCACCCCCCGGCCCTCACTCGACCACCCGGTCAAGCACCGGCACCCGCCAGACAACCGCGCGCCGTTCCGCCCCAAGGATCGCCTCGGCATAGCTCGCACCGTCCCAAAGCACTGCCTGTCCGCCATCATCCTCGACCAACAGGACCAGAAACCGATCCGGGCAGGTCATTGGCACCCCGAGCGCCGCCAGCGCACCGCGACGGGTGCGCAGCCCACTTGCCGATCCGCCCACGATCTCGATCCGGTCAACGGCTGCGAAGGTCTGCCCGATCATCTGCCTTTCCTCCGCCGATACGCCCGAGGCCAGACGCGAGCCGGTTGACGATCCGGGACAACAGGCGCGCAATCAAAGCCGCGCTCAACCTCCATGTCGATGCGCAGGATACGCAGCTGGCGTTGCATCCGTAGCAGCACATCCGAGGCTTTCGCATTGAGCGGGGCCCGGCCCATGTTCGACCCCCCGGTGCCGATGGACATCAGCTCGTAGTCGATGGCCATAATCCGCTGGATGATGACTTTGGCCTGATCATCGCTGGTCGTTCTTCGGAAGTGTTTCGCTGGTTGTCTCATTTCGCGAACCCATCTCTACATATTGTATTATAATCAATCATAAATACTACATATTGTATTTCGATGTTTAGCAGTGGGCTTGACGGGCTTAGTGAAACTGGAAATGGGCTTGAAAATGAGGCGAAAACCCTTACCCTCGATTGTTTATATTCAATGGGTTAACCTTTCTTTTTGGGCCTGACGGGCTTGATGGGCTTGAAAGTTTAACCTTTACGCGGAAGACGTTTTTTTCTTCGCCTTGCTAGAATACGCCTCTTACGTGCGCGCGGGATTTTCAGGCCCGTCAAGCCCGTCAGGCCCAAAAAGCATATCTAAGACATTGATATTCATGAAGTGACGCCCCCTAACCCCATGAAAATCTCAAGCCCATCAGCCGCCGATTTCAGGCCCGTCAGGCCCAAATTCAGGCTGGGCGCGAGCAAACACCGAATAGGCCAGCCCGAGGGAAATGTCGGATGATGCCCTGAAACGGGGTGCGGGGTATGCAGCACTGCAGCGAGGGGTGCAATAAAGCTAGCGTCACCGCAATCCACGGAAAGAAGCTCTACCGACAAAGGAAGGTCCATCCTGACGGAATTCGCCATTACGCGACGGCCTTCATCGACAACGGTTCTCTTCTTGCGATCCGCCATCGTCACGACCGATCCAGGAGAATAAGCGCTTTACAGTGAAGCGGATTGTTCTCGATACGCCCTCGATCTGTTCCGAAGCGCTTGAAAAGCGCTTTTCTTGCAGGAACAATGCGCTTACCATTTCCGCGCAAATTCCTGCACCTTCCCCCCTTTTCATCTGGTTTTTCGCTCCATCGCGCCCTATTTCAGCCGTCATGCAAGGGGATGCCGCCATGAAAGACCTGACCTCTTCCGATGCCGATGCACTGATCGCGGATCTTGGGCAAAAGGCCCGCAAGGCCGCCGCTGCGCTGGCCGAGGCAACGGCCGAGCGCAAATATGCCGCCTTGATCGGTGCCGCCGAAGCGATCCTGAAGTCCGAGAATGCAATTCTCGACGCCAATGCCGAGGACATGCACTACGCCGAAGCGAAAGGGCTGAGCCCCGCCATGCTCGACCGGCTGTTGCTGGATCCCGCACGCATCCGCGCCATGGCCGAGGCGCTGCGCTCGGTCGCGGCGCAGGAGGACCCGGTCGGCAAGATCCTGGCCGAATGGGACCGGCCGAACGGGTTGCATATCCAGCGCGTTGCGACGCCTTTGGGCGTTATCGGCGTGATTTATGAAAGCCGGCCGAATGTTACCGCCGATGCGGCCGCGCTGGCGCTCAAGGCCGGCAACGCGGTGATCCTGCGCGGCGGTTCAGAAAGCCTCAACAGCTCGGCCGCCATCCACAAGGCGCTGGTCACGGGGCTGAAGCAAGCCGGGCTGCCCGAGGCTTCGGTGCAGATGGTGCCGACCCGCGACCGCGAGGCTGTCGCCGCCATGCTGCGCGCGCAGGAATTCATCGACGTGATCGTGCCGAGAGGCGGCAAGGGTCTGGTGGGGCTGGTGCAGAAGGAGGCCCGCGTCCCGGTTTTTGCCCATCTGGAGGGCATCTGCCACGTCTATGCCGACCGCGACGCCGATCTAGACAAGGCCCGTCGCGTGGTTCTGAATGCCAAGACCCGCCGCACCGGCATCTGCGGTGCTGCCGAATGCCTGCTGATCGACTGGCAGTTCTACACGAAACACGGCCCCGTGCTGGTGCAGGATCTGCTGGACGCCGGCGTCGAGGTGCGGGCCGAGGGCGAGTTGGCAAAGATCCCGGGCACCATTTCGGCCGAGCCTTCGGATTTCGGGCAAGAATTCCTGGACAAGATCATCGCCGCGAAACTGGTGGATGGTGTGGACGAGGCGATCGCCCATATCCGCCGCTACGGTTCGGGTCATACCGAATCGATCCTGACCGAAAGCGACGCCACTGCCGAGCGTTTCTTCAAAGGGCTGGACAGCGCCATCCTGATGCGCAACGCCTCAACGCAATTCGCGGATGGAGGCGAGTTCGGCATGGGCGGTGAGATCGGCATCGCCACCGGCAAGATGCATGCCCGCGGACCGGTGGGCGCCGAGCAACTGACCAGCTTCAAATATCTGGTTACCGGCGACGGCACCATCCGCCCCTGATGCGTCCCGAAAGGCTGCATCAGGACGCCCGCCACCGTATCACGCTGTTTCGCGGAACGGGTAACGGGCGCGGCGCCATCGTCAGTTTTGAACATGGCCGCGACCGGATGGCGGGCTTCGGTCCGGTCTCAGCTCCGCATTTCGCAGCGAGATTGGGGATCGACGCATTGGTGGTGCAGACCGCGAGGCGCGACTGGTTCGTCTCGGACCGCAGCGCGGCGCTGGCCGAGGCTCTGGCGCGCGTCACGCGAGGCTATGCCGAGGTCGTGGCAAGCGGTTTCTCGATGGGTGGCTATGCGGCGTTGCTTTATTCGGCAGCCTGTCATGCCACTCGCGTCATGGCGGTTTCACCGCAATATTGCATCGATCCCGAGGTTGCGCCTTTTGATCCCGGCCGGCACGGGAAGTTCGCCCAAATCGGCCTACCCATGCCCAGACCTGAAACGCAGGGCAACCCCGACCTGAGCGGAATTCTGATCTATGATCCCACCATCCGCGCCGACAGGAATCATGCCGCGCTGATCCGGGCCGGATTCCCGCGGTTGTCGCCCCTTTCCCTGCCATTCGGCGGGCATCCGGCAACCGGGGTGATCGTGACAGCGGGAGGTGTCGGCCGGATCGCCGAAATGGTGGTACAGGACCGGCTGGATGTCACGGCGATCCGCCAGATGCATCGCCACGCGCGCCGCGCGTCCAAAACCTATCGGTTGAACCTGGCGACTGCCGCCTTGGCGCGCCACCCCGTCCGGGCAATACGCGAATTACGGGCGCTGACCACCGACGCCCCTGCGGGCACCCGGTTTCAGGCGGGGGTATTGCTTTTGGAAAACGGCGACCCGGATGCAGCCGAGCGGCTGTCGCTGCTGCTGGACGAGGAGCCCGATATCCCCCCGGCCTGGGCGCGCCGGTTGGATCGCGCGCTGAAGGCCGCCGGGATCTGAGGGTCAAAACGAGATCTCACCCCCGGTTTCGTCCAGCTCCCAGATAAGCGGGCGATTGTCCGCCCGGGCAAAACTGCCAAGCAACAGGAAATGCACCTCGGAAGAGCCGGGCTCGGGGCGCTCACGCTGCGGATCGGGATCAAGCCAGGACCACAATGCCGGGTCGGACTTGGAGCGGCTGCATTCGGCGACCAGCCGCCAGCCTTGGGCGCCTCGGCAGACCAGAACGCTTCCACCCCAGGGCATGGCGGTTTCAAAGCACATTAGCGCCAGCAGGATCATGCGCGCCTCGGGACGCGGCAGATCGCCCTCGGCGTCAAGCCGCAGGCGGATGCGACCGGCTTTCTCGGCATCGGCAAAAAGCGCGGCCAGCTCGGTCAGGCTTAACCGCTGGTCCGGTGCGGCATGGCCAAAAGCCACGCGAAACCAGCGCAATCGTGCCCGCGCCGCCTCGACGCTTTCGGCGATAAGCTGCATTTCGGGGCTGTGGCCGATCCCCGGCCAGTCCCCCGAAAGCTGCAACAGTTCCAGTCCGTTGCCGATCGCGCCAAGTGGCGAAACGATGTCATGGCAAAGCCGCGAGCCGGCCAAAGCGGCCATACGCTCGGGCGCAGGGACGCCGTGGGCTTTGGACGGGCGTTGGATTGTCAGATCGTTCATGGGGGATTAGCCTGCATATTGCCTTACGGAAAGGGCGTGAGATGAATGAAATCCTGGAACCCGGCATGATCGTGCGCCATCCCGGCGCGCCCGAGTGGGGGACCGGACAGGTCCAGTCCCGCATCGGTGACCGTATCACCATCAACTTTACCAATGCGGGCAAACAGGTCGTGAATGGCAGACATATCAATCTTGAACTGGTTGCAGGCGACCCCTCATAGGCGAATAGTTCAGGCTAATTCAACTTATAATTGAGCACGTCACGCAACGGCCGCTCGGCGCGCTTGCGGTTGCAATGTCCAGCCCCCCCGCCTAGACACGGAACCAGATGAAATCAGGCGGGGTTCCGGACCATAACGATGACGCCAGAGACGTCCTATTTCGCAACCCGTCTGGCAACGGACGAAGCCGACCTTCTGGCCGCGCAGCGATTGCGCTATCGCGTCTTTGTCGAAGAGTTGGGCGGCGACGGCGCGCTGGTCGATCACCGCAACCGGCTTGAGCGCGACGAATTCGACCCGGTGGTGGATCATCTGGTGCTGGTGGACGACCGGCGTTCGCGCGATGCTCTGGATCATGTGGTGGGCGTCTATCGCCTGTTCCCCGGTGACCGGGCCGAGACATTCGGCCGATTCTATTGCGACAGCGAATATGATCTGACGTCACTGCGCACCTCGGGGCGGTCGCTGCTTGAACTGGGCCGGTCCTGCGTCGATCCGGCCTATCGCGGCGGCTCGGGGATGTTCCTGATGTGGAACACGCTGGCGGAATATGTGCTGGCGCGCGGGATTGATATCCTGTTCGGCGTCGCATCGTTCCATGGCACCGATGTGCAGACGCTGGCGCAACCGCTGTCATGGCTGCATCATCACCATCTGGCCCCCGAGTCGATCCGACCCCGCGCCCGCCCCGACGGTTATCACCGGATGGACCTGATCGCCCCCGAAGAGCTGGATCGCCGCGCCGCCATGGCGGGGATGCCGGCGCTGATCAAGGCTTATCTGCGGCTGGGCGGCGTGGTGGGCGAAGGCGCCTGGCTGGACCACGCGTTCAACACCACCGATGTATTCCTGATGGTCGATACCAAGGCCATGTCGCAAAAGCACCTCAAGTTCTACGAAACCCGGCAGGGGCAATGAGCCAGGGCAACCGCGCGACCTGGCGCGACGGTGTTGCGCCGCCGGCCATTCCACGCCCCGATACGCTTGGCTGGCTGCTGGTCCTGCTGCGGGGTGGCGGCATCGTTGTGGTGCTGGCGCTTGGCGTCCTGCTGATCTTGCCGCTTCGCCTTGCCGAGCGGATGTTCACCGGCCCGCGTCGTCCGGTCACCGGACCATGGGTGCAGGGCGTTTGCCGCATCTGTCTGCGGATCATGGGGCTGAAGTGGCGCTGCCTCGGGCAACCCATGCTGGGTCCCGGCGCGGTGGTGGCGAATCATTCAAGCTGGCTGGACATCTTTGTGCTGAATGCGGCGCAGCCGGTGTTCTTCGTCTCGAAGGCCGAGGTGGCGGGCTGGCCGGGCATCAACATCCTGACCCGCGTGACCGATACGCATTTCGTCGCCCGGGACCCCCGCCTTGCCCGCGAGCAGGCCGAGGAATTTGCCGCACGCACGCGCGCCGGTCACCGCCTGTTGTTTTTCCCCGAGGGCACCAGCAGCGATGGCCGCCGCGTGCTACCCTTTAAACCGACGCTGTTTCAGGGCTTTCTGGACCCCGTGCTGCCAAAAGGACTGGCCATCCAGCCGATGAGTGCGACCTATCAAGCGCCCCCCGGCCGCGATCCGCGTTTTTACGGCTGGTGGGGCGACATGGATCTGGGACCGCATCTGCTGGCGGTGCTGGCGCAACACCCGCAAGGCGCGGTGACCGTGCGGCTACATCCGCCGATCCCGGTCGAGGGCCAGTCCCGCAAGACACTTGCCGCGATGGCCGAGGCCGAGGTCCGCGCAGGTTTTGACGCCGGCTAACGCCTAAAGCGGCCAAAAGATCGGAATCGTCAGACAAGCCACGATACCGCAGATGATATCCAGCGGCACCCCGACCTTGATGAAATCGCTGAACTTATAGCCACCTGGGCCGTAGACCATTAGATGAGTCTGATAGCCGATAGGGGTCGCAAAGGCGACGGTGGCCGAAAACATGACCGCCACGACATAGGCGCGCGGATCGTGGCCCAGAGATTTCGCCAGCGCGATGGCCACCGGCGTCAAAAGCACCGCGACGGCGTTGTTCGACAGCACCTCGGTCATGAAAAGGCCAAGGAAATAAACCGCGATCAACGTGGCAAAGGGCGGCAGGCCGGCAAGATAGGGCGCCACCGCATCGACCACCAGATTGACGGCGCCGGTATGCTCCAACGCCTCGCCCACCGCCAGCATGGCAAAGATCATCGCCAACAATCGGGCATCGACAAAGGCAAAGGCCTCTTCGGCATCGACGCAGCGGGTGATCAGGATGGTCGCCGCCGCCATGAAGGACAGCGCCATGATTGGCGCAACGTCCAGCGCCGCAAGCGTGACCACCGACAGCAGACACACAATCGCGATAGGCGCGCGCTCGCGCCGGAAAGGCCGGGCCGAGGGGCGCGAGACATCGACCAGTTCCATGTCGGCGGCCAACCGTGCGATATCCTCGGGCGCGCCTTCCAGCAGCAGCGTATCGCCCACTTGCACCACCAGATCATCAAGCTGGCGGCCGATGTTCTGGCTGCGGCGATGCGCGGCCAGCGCATAGACGCCATAGCGGCGACGCAGCCGCATATCCCCCAGACGCCGTCCGACCAGCCGCGCACCGGGCGAAATCAGCACCTCGACGGTCTCGGTCGCGACCGAGCTGAGCTTATCGACCATCTGGAAGTTCTTGTTGGCCTGCATTTCCAGCAGATCGGCCATTTCCGAGCGCAAGACGACGCGGTCGCCGGGTTCCAGCGCCACCTCGGCCAGATTGCGCCGCAGCGAGGCATCGCCGCGCAACACGTCGATCACCCGCACCGCGTCGCGCTTGAAGATTGGCGCCGACAGCACCGGCTGGCCGACAAGGCTGGAATCCTCGGGGATGGCGACCTCGGTGAAATACTTCATCTCGCGTCTTGCGCCCAGAAATCCGGCGAGCGAGGTGCGGTCGGGCAAAAGCCTCCAACCGATGGTGGAGAAATAGATGATGCCCACCACGGTCAAAGCGATACCCACCGGGGCGATCTCGAAAATGCCAAAGGGGGCCATGCCCTGTTCGCGCGCCACCCCATCCACCAGCAGGTTGGTCGAGGTGCCGATCAGCGTGATCATGCCGGACAGGATCGTCATATAGCTAAGCGGAATCAGCAGCTTCGACGCGGCGATATTCGCCCGCAGCCCCAGTTGGATCAGGATCGGGATCATCACCGCGACCACTGGCGTATTGTTCATCACGGTCGAGGCGACGATGATGAATCCAAAGGTCAGGCAGATGGTCAGGATCGGCTGCGAGGCAGCGCGCTTGGTCACCAGACCGGTCATGATCTCCAGCGCGCCGGTGCGCAGCAGGCCCCCCATGATCATGAACATGAAGGCAATGGTCCAAGGGGCCGAGTTCGACAGCACGCTGGCGGCATCCTTGATCGGCAGCAGGCCCAGCAGCATCATCACCGCGGCGGTGCCGATGGCGACGACCTCGGGCGGGCGCTTTTCGCGAATAAACTCGATGAACATGACAGTCACGATAAGCAGCATCGCTAATGCTGCATTGTTTCCAGTCAGCTCAAAGCCCAGCATGCAATCCTGCCCCGTGGCGCCGCTAAATCACGGCTCTTTCGATGGGTAATAGAATTATTTCCTACGCGGTCGCAAGCAAAAGCACGGGATCTTTCCCGTTCAGGCGGGAAGCTGCGTGGCTGCCAACCTGCCACCCTGACGCACGGGTTCCACGGCAACAGCCTTGCCACTGCGGTCGTCGGTGGTCACCAGCACCCCCGACAGCGTCGCCTCGCCTTCGGCGGGGGTAAAGCGTTCCGAGGCCATGCCAGTCAGAAAGCGCCGCAGCGGCTCGGCCTTTTCCATGCCGATCACGCTGTCATAGTCACCACACATGCCCGCGTCGCTTTGATAAGCGGTGCCACGGTTCAGAATCATCGTATCGGCGGTGGGCACATGGGTATGGGTGCCGACGACAAGGCTTGTGCGCCCGTCGCACCAGTGACCCATGGCCATCTTTTCGCTGGTCGCCTCGGCATGGATATCGACGACGCTGGCCTGCACCAACCCACCCAGCGGATGGGCACGCAGCACCGCGTCGATGGCCGAAAACGGATCGTCGAAGGGCCGTTTCATGAAGACCTGGCCCAGCACCTGCGCAACCAGCACCTTGCGCCCGCGCGTCGCCTCGAAAACCCGCGCCCCGCGGCCCGGCGCCACCTTGGAATAATTCAGCGGCCGGATGATGCGCGGCTCTGTCTCGATAAACGACAGCATCTCTTTCTGGTCGAAGGCATGATCGCCCAGCGTGACGCAATCCGCCCCGGAATCGAGGATCAGCTTGGCATGACCCCCGGTCAGCCCCATTCCCCCCGAGGCGTTTTCACCATTCACGATGGTGAAATCCACGCCCAGCCGCTCTTTGAGCGGGCCAAGCCCCTCTGAAATCGCGCGCCGACCCGCGCGGCCCATCACATCGCCAAGATAGAGAATCCGCATGGGCCACAGCGTTAGGCGAAAGCCGGGGCACGCTCAAGCCCCGACAAGCGATCGCGGGTGCGCAGGCCTATCCCAGCCATGCGCCAAGCGCCGCCCCTGCCAAGGCCACCACGGCCCCCAGCGCCATGCCGCCGGCAAAACCCCAGCGTCTGCGCGGCTCGGGCGGGGGCGGCGCTTCGCGCAGCAACTCGGGCATGCGGCGTTCCAGATATTCCGGCAAAAGCGGCGCAAAGCGGCCCAGAACCTGCACCGCGCGGGTCAGATCGCGCGCTGCGGCCTTGGGTCCCAGATTGTCGCGGATATAGCTTTCCACGACGGGGCGTGCGACCTCCCATATGTTGATCTGCGGATCCAGCGAACGGGCGACTCCCTCGACCACCACCATGGTGCGCTGCAACAAGATCAGCTCGGTCCGGGTGGCCATGCCAAAGCGCTCGGTGACTTCGAACAGATAGGCCAGCAGATTGGCCATAGAGATACGGCTGGCATCGGCGCCAAAGATCGGCTCGCCCACCGCGCGCAGGGCACGGGCGAATTCCTTGATATCCCGGTCGCGCGGCACATAGCCCGCCTCGAAATGCACCCGCGCCACCCGCTCATAGTCGCGGCGGATAAAGCCCATCAGGATCTCGGCATAGACGCGGCGGGTGTATTCGTCGATTTCGCCCATGATGCCGAAATCGTAGATGATGATTTCGCCGTTCGCGGCCACCTTCATGTTACCCTGATGCATGTCGGCGTGGAAATAACCGTCGCGCAGCGCATGGCACAGGAAAAGCTGCAGCACCCGTGCGCCAATCCTGGGCAGGTCGTGCCCGGCCGCGCGCAGCACGGCGACATCGCCCAGCGGCAGGCCCTCGGCCCAGTCGGTGGTCAGCACGCGCCGGGCGCTGAGGTGCCAATAGGGAACCGGCACGGCCATGCCTTCGTCGCCCGCCGTATTCTCGGCGAATTCCGAGGCCGAGGCCGCTTCGAGCCGCAGGTCCAGCTCTCCGGCCACCACCGATTCGAAGTGGTTGACCACGCCCAGCGGGCGCAGGCGGCGCGTGGCGGGCGAAAGCCGCTCGATCATGGTGGCAGCGAAATGGAAGGCGTCGATATCGCGGCGAAAGGCGGATTCGATGCCGGGGCGCAGCACCTTGACCGCGACCTCGCGCCCGTTGTCCAGACGCCGCGCCCGATGGACCTGCGCGATCGAGGCCGCAGCCACGGGCTCCGAGAACTCGCTGAACAGCGTTTCGACCGGCCGCCCCAGTTCCGCAGCAACGGTGCGGCGCGCCTGCTCTTGCGAAAAGGGCGCCAGCCGATCCTGAAGCATGGCAAGTTGATTGGCCAGATCCACCCCCACCACGTCCGGCCGGGTCGAGAGGATCTGCCCGAATTTCACATAGGCCGGGCCAAGCGCGGTGATGGCACGGGTGACGGGCGGCATGGCCGGATCGCCCTTGTAGCCAAGCCAGGCAAAGGGCCAGCCCAGGATCCGCGCCGCGATACGGATACGGGCAGGGGCGTTCATGGCGTCCAGCGCAACTTTCATCGCGCCGGTGCGTTCGAAGGTCGCGCCGGTTCGGATCAGGCGCCAGATGTTGTGGGGTCCGCGCATGCTAAAGTTTCCAGCCGGAATGCAGCGCGGCGATACCCATGGACAGGTTGCGCCATTGCACGCGGCCAAATCCTGCTTCGCGGATCATGGTGGCGAATGACTCCTGATCGGGGAATTTGCGGATCGATTCGACCAGATACTGATAACTGTCGCGGTCGTTGGCGACGATCTGCCCCATGACCGGGATCACGTTGAAGGAATAGCGATCGTAAAGCCATTGCAGCATCGGCACCGGCATCTGGCTGAATTCCAGAACCATCAACCGCCCGCCGGGGCGCAGCACGCGCCGCGCTTCGGCCAGCGCATCCGGGATACGGGTGACGTTGCGGATGCCGAAGCTGATCGTATAGCGATCAAAGCTGTTGTCGGCGAAGGGCAGTTGCATCGCATCGCCGGTGACCCAGCCAAGGCGGTCGGCCAGTCTGTCGGCCTCGGCGCGTTTGCGGCCTTCGACCAGCATCGATTCGGTCATGTCGCAAACGGTGACGCGGGCACCCGAGGCGCGCTCCAGGAACCGAAAGGCGATATCGCCGGTGCCGCCTGCCACATCCAGAAGGTGCTGGCCATCGCGTGGGGCCAGCCAATCCATCATCGCCGTCTTCCAGACACGGTGGACGCCCGCACTCATAAGGTCGTTCATCACGTCATAGCGCGAGGCCACGCGCGAGAAGACACCATGAACCAGCCCGGCCTTGTCCTTTTCGGCCACGGTGCGAAAGCCGAAATGGGTTTCGTTTGGCTCGTCAGGGGTCATGTTGCTTGTCCATCCGTCGTTTCGCGCCCAGATAGTCCGAAAGCGCACCGCGCGCCATAGCAACGACGCGGGCCGCACCATGCGACGAACGGGAAGAAAATGCCAGAACTGCCAGAGGTCGAAACCGTCCGACGCGGCCTTCAGCCGCATCTTGAAGGGCGGGTCATCACCCGCGCCGAGGCCCGCCGCCCAGACCTGCGCTGGCCCTTACCGCCCGATCTGGTGCAGGTGCTGACCGGCGCGCGGGTGGTGGCGCTGCGCCGTCGCTCCAAATACATCCTCGCCGACCTGGAAGATCGGGGCAGCCTGCTTTTGCATCTGGGCATGTCGGGTCGGATGCTGATCGAGGGGGAATCGCAGGGGGAGTTTCATCGCGAGCCGGCCATCCTGCCGCGCCACGACCATGTGGTATTCTGGACCGATCAGGGGACACGCATCACCTTCAACGACGCGCGGCGATTCGGCATGGTCGATCTGGTGGCTCCGGGTGCGACGCATCCACTGCTGGCGCATCTGGGACCCGAACCCTTATCCGACGCCTTCACGCCAGAGGTGCTGTCGCGCGCATTCGCCGGGCGGCGCATGCCGGTCAAGGCGGCGCTGCTGGACCAGCGGATCGTTGCGGGGCTGGGCAATATCTATGTCTCGGAGGCACTACACCGCGCCGGAATCGACCCGCGGCGGCTGGCCGGGCAGATCGCGCCCGATGAGATCGCGGCACTGGTCGGCCATGTCCGCGATGTGTTGGAAGAGGCCATCGCGGCCGGCGGGTCGTCCCTGCGCGATCATCGGCAGGCGACCGGCGAGCTTGGGTATTTCCAGCACTCCTTTCGCGTCTATGGCCGAGAGGATGCCGCCTGCCCTACGCCGGGCTGTGCCGGAAGGGTCCAGCGCATCGTGCAATCCGGCCGGTCGAGCTATTTCTGTCCGCTTTGCCAGAAGTGAAGCGGCCGCTGGCCGCTGCCTCCGGCCGGGATATTTGGGCACGAAAGAAGCGGCGCTGGCCATGCAGTGACGCATTTGTTACGAGTCGCGGTCAACTTGCTTGCGAAAGGCGAAGAGTCGATGGCTTACCAGACCCTCACCGTCGAGATCGACGATTATGTGGCGCTGATCCGGCTGAACCGGCCCGAGGCGTTGAATGCGCTGAACTCGCAGTTGCTGGGCGAGCTGGGCGACGCGCTGGCCGATGCCGACAAGAACGAGAAGATCCGCTGCATCGTCCTGACCGGCAGCGAGAAAGCCTTTGCCGCTGGCGCCGACATCAAGGAAATGGCGACCAAAAGCTTTGTCGACGTCTATACCGACGACCTGTTCGGCGCGGAAATCGACCGCATCACCGCCACCCGCAAGCCGATCATCGCCGCCGTTGCGGGCTATGCGCTTGGCGGCGGTTGCGAGCTGGCCATGGCCTGCGACTTTATGCTGTGTGCCGACAATGCCAAATTCGGCCAACCCGAGATCAACCTGGGTGTCATGGCCGGGATCGGCGGCACCCAACGGTTGACCCGTTTCGTCGGCAAATCGAAGTCGATGGAAATGCATCTGACGGGCCGGTTCATGGATGCGGCCGAGGCAGAACGCTCGGGCCTTGTCAGCCGGGTGATCCCCGCAGCCAAGCTGATCCCCGAGGCGCTGGCGGCGGCCAAGCGGATTGCCGAGAAATCGCAAATCGCCATCATGGCCGCCAAGGAGGCGGTGAACCGCGCCTATGAAACCACGCTGCGCGAAGGGATCCTGTTCGAGCGCCGCAATTTCCATGCCTTATTTGCGACCGAGGATCAGAAAGAAGGAATGGCCGCCTTTCTGGAAAAGCGCGAGCCGCAGTTCCGCGACCGTTGATTTCGCGCTTGGCTTTCGGCGTGGACCTATGTATAGGGCCGGGCTTACATGCGCGTGGGCCCGCTTAAGGCAAGAATCGTATCTGTCCGCTTTTGGACGGGGCTATGGGCTTTGCGCAACCGAGACATGAAGAAGAGATAGGACCGCACCCATGGCCAATACGCCCCAGTCGAAAAAGCGCGCTCGCCAGATCGAGCGCCGCACCGCCGTCAACAAAGCCCGCCGCTCGCGTATCCGCACCTTCCTGCGCAGCGTCGAGGAAGCTATCGCCACCGGCAACGCCGAAGTCGCCAGCGAAGCCCTGAAGAACGCCCAACCCGAATTGATGCGCGGCGTGACCAAAGGCGTCATCCACAAGAACACCGCTGCCCGCAAGATGTCGCGGCTTTCCGCGCGGGTTAAGGCACTGGCCACCGCCTGAGTTGCTGCGGCATTTTCGCAACTGCCAGTAGAATTTGCCAAGGGCGCAGTCTATCCAGACGCGCCCTTTTGCATGAGGAAGCCCCGGTTTTCCCTTGGCTTTTCAGCGTTATTGGCACTGTCATCCCATTGTCGTCCATCTGCCAGATTCGATCCGGCAAAGTGACTGTCAAGCGAGAAGATCAGTTGCTGGCCGGCAGCAGTTCTTGCTAGCGTGTTTCCTGCGATTCACGTCGCGCCTGGGGGACATGCCCTGAACCGTCGGCTCTGCCGCCGACAGGCAGGGCGGCAGCAGGATCGGACAAGATCCGCTACCGACAATGCGCAAGCCGGCTGCCACCGGCCTGTGCTGCGTGTCTGCAAGTTTCGGCCGCACCACGGCCCGCAAGTCGCTTTGGCGGCCGGGGTCTTTTGTTGCCGAAACGTCATGAGTCCAGGTCGCGGCACCGAATCGCCACACGCCGGAAAATCCCGGCGGAATGCGGGACAAGAGACGGAACTGGGCGAGATGGAAAGACTTTGGGGGCAGGCGCGTGCGGAACTTCAGAAAATCGTCGGAGCCGACAGTTTCTCGACCTGGATCGAGCCCCTTCGCCTGACCGGCGTGCAGGATGGCACCGCCACGATCGCCTGTCCGACCCGATTCCTGTCCGACTGGGTGTCGCGTCATTACAGCGACGACATCGTCAAGGTGCTGGACCGCATGGGCGGACCCGTGCAGCGCCTGAGCTTTGAGACCCGCAGCCAGACTGCGCGCCAAGCAGCCGCCCCGGCCGTCAAGCGCCCTGCCCCGCGCCCGGCCAGCGAGGAAGAACTGGCCGCGCCCTTGGACAGCCGCTTTACCTTCGAGAATTTCGTCGTCGGCAAGCCGAACGAACTGGCCCATGCTGCGGCCCGCCGCGTGGCCGAGGGGGGGCCTGTCACTTTCAACCCGCTGTTCCTTTACGGCGGCGTGGGGCTGGGCAAGACCCACCTGATGCACGCCATCGCCCGCGAGCTTCAGATCCGCCAGCCCGAGGCACGGGTGCTCTACCTGTCTGCCGAGCAGTTCATGTACCGCTTCGTCCAGGCGCTGCGCGACCGGACCGTGATGGATTTCAAGGAATTGTTCCGCACCGTCTCGGTGCTGATGGTCGATGACGTGCAATTCATCGCGGGCAAGGATTCCACGCAAGAGGAATTCTTCCATACTTTCAATACGCTGGTCGATCAGGGCAAGCAAATCGTCATCTCGGCCGACCGCGCGCCGGGCGAGATCAAGGATATGGAAGAGCGTATCAAGTCGCGCCTGCAATGCGGCCTTGTCGTGGACCTTCACCCAACCGACTACGAGCTGCGCCTTGGCATCCTGCAAAGCAAGACCGACAGTTTCCGTACGCAATATCCCGGCCTGCAGATCGCGCCGGGCGTGCTGGAGTTTCTGGCCCATCGCATCACCTCGAATGTCCGCGTGCTGGAAGGCGCGCTGCAGCGGCTGTTTGCCTTTGCCAGCCTGATGGGGCGCGAGATCACGCTGGACATGACCCAGGAGTGCCTGGCCGATATCCTGCGCGCCAATGACCGCAAGGTCTCTATCGAAGAGATCCAGCGCAAGGTGGCGGAACATTACAACATCCGTCTGGCCGATATGATCGGGCCCAAGCGCGTGCGCATCGTCGCCCGGCCGCGGCAAATCGCCATGTATCTGGCCAAGCAGATGACCTCGCGCAGCCTGCCCGAGATCGGGCGCCGTTTCGGCGGGCGCGATCACACCACCATCATGCATGGGGTGAAAAAGATCGAGGAATTGCGCGGCTCGGACCGTAGTCTGGCCGAGGATATCGACCTGCTGCGCCGCCTTCTTGAAGCCTGAACGCATGTGCTTGACCTTGCGCGTGATTGTGCCACATTGGCGCCCCGCGCCGCAGGGTACGAGTTGAGGCCGGAACGACATAAGGGTTGACCATGAAATTCTCGATCGAACGCGCCGATCTGGTGAAAGCCGTATCTCAGGCCCAGTCCGTGGTCGAACGCCGCAACACCATTCCGATCCTTGCCAACGTGCTGATCGAGGCCACGCCTGAGGGTGTCAGCTTTCGCGCGACCGACCTCGACACCGAAATCGTGGATCGCGCGAACGCGCAGGTCGAGCGGCCCGGCGCCACCACCGTTTCTGCCGGGATGCTGAACGACATCGCGCGCAAGCTGCCCGACGGGTCGCTGGTGCAGCTTAGCCTTGACGCTGCGTCGGGGCGGTTGTCGGTGCAGGCCGGCCGGTCGAACTTCAACCTCGCCACGCTGCCGCGCGAGGATTTTCCGGTCATGTCGTCATCGGAATACAGCGCGAATTTCACCGCCCCTGCGGCCGTGCTGCGGCGGCTGTTCGACAAGTCGAAATTCGCCATCTCGAACGAAGAGACGCGCTATTACCTGAACGGCGTCTATATGCATGTCGCGCAATCCGAAGATGGGCCCAGCCTGCGCTGCGTGGCCACCGATGGCCACCGCCTGGCACGGATCGACGCAGCCCTGCCGCCGGGTGCCGAGGACATGCCCGGGGTGATCGTGCCGCGCAAAACCGTGGCCGAATTGCGCAAGCTTCTGGACGATGACGAGGCCGAGATCGCAGTTTCGGTCAGCGAGACGAAAGTGCGTTTCGCAACCCCCACCATCACCCTGACCTCCAAGGTGATCGACGGCACTTTCCCCGATTACAGCCGGGTGATTCCCTCGGGCAACACCCGTAAGCTCGAGGTCGATGCCGGCGATTTCGCCAAGGCAGTCGATCGGGTTGCGACCGTCAGCAGCGAGCGTTCGCGCGCCGTCAAGCTGGCGCTGGACGAAGATCGTCTGGTGCTGTCCGTGAACGCCCCCGACGCGGGCGCGGCAGACGAGGAACTGCCGGTGGCCTATGCCGACGAACCGCTGGAGATCGGCTTCAACGCCAAATACCTGCATGAGATCGCCAGCCAGATAGAACGCGAGAACGCCGTCTTCCTGTTCAATGGCTCGGGTGATGCGGCGCTGATCCGCGAGGGTGGCGACACGACCGCCGTCTATGTGGTCATGCCTATGCGCGTGTGACGCTGACACGCCTGCACCTGACCCAGTTTCGCAGCTGGTCCAGACTCGAGATCGAAGCCGACCGCCAACCCGTCGCCATCCATGGGCCGAACGGGGCCGGCAAGACCAATATCCTTGAAGCCATCTCGATGCTGTCGCCCGGCCGGGGCATGCGCGGCGCCGCCCCCGGCGATCAGGCCCGCAGAGGGCCGGAACTCGGCTGGCAGATCCGCGCCGAGATCGGCGCGCGCCACGTGCTGACCCGTGCCCTGCCCGGCCAGCCGCGCGAGGTGATGATCGACGACAAGCCCTCGACACAGCTTGCACTGGGCCGGCTGATGCGGGTGATTTGGCTGACCCCGGCGATGGATCGGCTGTGGACCGACGCGCCGGAGCAGCGGCGGCGGTTTCTTGACCGCGTGACGCTGAGCTTTATCCCCGGCCATGCCGAGGATGCGCTGGGTTATGAAAAGGCCATGCGCGAACGCAACCGCCTGCTGCGGGACGAGGAGCGCGACGCCGGCTGGTATCGCGCACTGGAGGCGCAGATGGCGGATATGGGCGCGGCGCTGACCCGCAACCGCCTTGACGCCATTGCCCGGATCACCGCGGCGCAAGACGGGGCCGAAACCGCCTTTCCCTCGGCCGGCCTGACGCTGTTGCCGGGCGAGGGCTTTTCCGACGATCCCGACCCGGAAAGTATCGCGACCCGTCTGGCCGAGGGGCGCGGCCGCGATATGGCGGCAGGCCGCACGCTGACCGGACCGCATCGCGCCGATCTTGGCGCGCATTGGGGACCGCAGGCGATGCCCGCTGCGCTCAGCTCGACCGGCGAGCAAAAGGCGTTGCTGTTGTCGCTGATCCTCGCCAACGCCCGGGCGCTGGTCGAGGAACGCCCGGTGCTGCTGCTGGACGAGGTCGCGGCTCATCTGGACGCCGACCGCCGTGCGGCGCTTTATGACGAGATCTGCGCACTCAGCGCGCAGGTCTGGCTGACAGGCACCGGGCCGGAGTTGTTCGAGGCATTGCGCGGGCGGGCGCAGTTCGTCGCGGTCGCGCGCGAGGGCGATACCTCGCGCCGCAGCACGATGGGTATTTGAACAACAGAGAAGCACCTGTCGGGCGGGCGCTTTGGCATGGGCAAGCTAGACCAGCAGGTCCACAAGTTCGAATCGGGTCACATCGACGATGCCCAGGTCCGAGATTCGCAGTTCCGGTATCACCACCAGCGCCAGCAGAGAGTGCTGCATATAGGCGTTATTCAACATGCAGCCGCAATCCTGCATCGCCTTGACGATGCCTTGCGCCGCCTCGGCCACCTCTTCGGCCGGAAGATCGGACATCAGGCCGGCGATGGGCAGGGCCACCGTCGCCAGCTCCTCTGCGTCACGGAACACGGTGACGCCGCCGCCGATCGCCCCCAGATGATTGGCCGCAGCAGCCATGCTGTCACGGTCGGTCCCGACGACGATCATGTGATGGCTGTCATGCGCCACTGTCGAGGCCACCGCCACCCGGCCCCGATAACCAAAGCCCGACACAAAGCCGTTCACCACCCCACCCGTGCCGCGATGCCGCTCGACCAGCGCGATATGGCAAATGTCGTCCCGCCCCTCGATCACACCGTCCCGGATCGGCAGGTCGGCGGTCAGCGCCTTGGTCGGGGCCTGATTCTCGACCACACCGATCACCCACACCTTTGCGCTGTCGCCCCTGCTTTCGCCCGTGGCGCGCGCGGCAAAATCCTTGCCGGACAGCACCCGGCCCAGACACACCGAACTGCGCGCCGTTTCGGGCCAGTCGATACGCGGGCAATCGACCAGCAGCCGGCCCTGTTCGGCCACCAGCCGCCCTTGGGCAATCACCGTCTCGACAGGCAGCGCCCTGAGGTCCGAGGACAGGATTACATCCGCCCGCCGCCCCGGGGTAATGCTGCCCAGTTCGCGCTCCAGCCCGAAATGGCTGGCGGCATTGATCGTCGCCATCTGGATCGCGACCAGTGGATCACAACCGCAGTCGATGGCGTGGCGCACCACGCGGTTCATATGCCCGTCGTGGACCAGCGTGCCGGAATGGCTGTCGTCGGTGCAAAGAATGAAGAAGCGCGGATCGAGGCCCTTTTCGGTAATGGCGGTGATCTGACTGGCCACATCATACCAGGCCGAGCCCAGGCGCATCATGCAGCCCATGCCCTGCCGCACGCGGGCGATACCCTGCGCCTCGGTCGTGGTCTCGTGATCGTCCGCGGCACCGCCTGCGACATAGGCATGAAAGGGCCGGCCCAGATCAGGGCTGGCATAATGGCCGCCAACGGTCTTGCCCGCCGCCCGGGTTGCGGCGATCTCGGCCAGCATCTGCCGATCACCCGCCGCAACGCCGGGAAAGTTCATCATCTCGCCCAGCCCGACGATTCCTTCCCAGCCCATGGCCTGCGCCACCTCGCCCTCGGTAATCGGCTGGCCGGTCGTCTCCAACCCCGGGGCCGAGGGCGCGCAACTGGGCATCTGGGTGAACATGCTGATCGGTTGCAGCAGCGATTCGTCGCGCATCAGCCGCACGCCTTCAAGGCCAAGCACATTGGCGATCTCGTGTGGGTCGTGAAAGATCGTCGTGGTGCCGTGCGGGATGACGGCAGCAGCAAAACCGGCGGGCGTCAGCATCCCCGATTCGACATGCATATGCGCGTCGATCAGGCCGGGAACCATAAAGCGGCCCTCGGCTTCAATCACCTGCGTCTCCGGCCCGATGGATGGCCCTGCATCGGGACCGACATAGGCCACGCGGCCATCGGCTACGGCAATGTCGATACCGGCGATGACCTCGCGCGTGTGGACGTTGACCCATTGCCCGTCCCGGATCACCAGATCGGCCGGCGCACGCCCCGCTGCCACCTCGACCAGACGCGCCTGCGAAAGGGTCCACGATCTCAACATGCCTGTCTCCTTGTTCATGACCCCCAGATTGCGGCAGGGTGACGCGAAAGGAAAGGCGGCGCGATGGAATGGAGCGGCGAGGCCAGCGTGATGACCCTGCACCGGCACGGCGAAAATGCCGTGATCCTGTCCGTGCTGTCGCGCGAGGCGGGGCTGATCCGTGGCCTTGTGCCGGGCGGCGCCAGCGCCAGACGCGCGGCCATGCTGCAACCGGGCAACCGGCTCAGCCTGCGTTGGCGCGCACGGCTGGAGGATCAACTGGGCACATTCGCCGTCGAGCCGGCGCGGGCGCGGCCGGGTCTGATCGCGGGGGCGGATGCGCTGGCAGGGGTGAATGCCGTCACCTCGCTGCTGCTTTTCGCCCTGCCCGAGCGTGATCCGCACCCCCGCCTTGCCGATGCGACCGAGATACTGCTGGACCTGATGGACGCGGGGGCCGATTGGGCCGAAGCCTATCTGCATTGGGAAATGCGACTGCTGGATGAGCTGGGCTTCGGTCTTGATCTGGAAAGCTGCGCCGTAACGGGCATGCGCGAAGGCTTGGCCTATGTCAGCCCGCGCACGGGCCGGGCAGTCAGCGCGCAGGCCGCAGGGGATTGGGCGCCAAGGTTGCTGCCCCTGCCCGCAATGCTGGGCGGGCGCAGCAATGGCGGGATCGAGGAAGCGCTGGCCCTGACCGGCCACTTTCTGCAATCCCGACTTGCCGAAACGCATGTAGGCAAGCCCCTGCCTCCCGCCCGCGCACGGCTGGTGGCGCGGCTTACTGCGTCACGGCCCGCCAGCGGATAGTGACATCCGGGCCGGTCATGATCAGTTCCTCGCCCTCGCGCTTTGCCTCTCGCGCTGCGCCGAGCGCCTGGAAAAAGGCATGCTCGCCACCCTCTTGCAGGCAGGCGCGGCGGGTCGTGGCCAAGGCGCTAAGATCCAGCGCTGGCAGCGTGGCGCGGTTCTGGCCGGTAAACATGTTGCAAGGCCCCTGCCCGAAAACCGCCCCATCCTCGGCAATCCGCAGCGTAGGCTGGCCCAAGACCTCGACCCCTTCCACGGCGATCAACTCGTAATCGCCGGGAATCGGGGCCGCAGCCTCGGAATCCGGCGTGCAGGCAGCCAGCACCAGCGGCAGAATCAGCAGGTATTTACGCATCTTTCGCTCCTTGCCGGCCGGGCACCGCGCGGGCACCCGTCGGCCCGATCCCTATTTGCGATAGCCCGGCTCAAAGGTCAGGTAGGTCGGACCCTGGATCGTCAGCACACCACCTTCATAAGTAATGCCGTTGGCGGCCGAGAGAGCCTCGAAAAAGCGCGTTTCCAGCCGGCCGGCGTTGCCGGCGCAGGCCATCCTGGAGGTCGTCAGCGGTCCCAGCGCGAAAGCTGGCGGCTCGGCCGTCTGCTTGGCCGAATAGTGGTTGCAGGGGCCCTGCCCTGAAACCGAGCCGTCCGCCTCGATCGTCATGCCGACGTTGCGCTGCGGCACAGTGTCGGAACCGATGCCAACCAGCACATAGGGGCCGGTCGGGACGTTGCTGCCCGGTGTGTTGCCAGAGGTCGGTTCGCAGGCAGCAAGGGCAAGCGTGGCGGCGATTGCCGCGGAAATCATCGGGATGCGGGTCATTGGCAGCTCCGTTATGTTCTATTGCCGCCATAATGCCTTAACGGCCCCCGCTGTCCAGCCGGGGCCGGAATTTCATCCTAGTCCAGTAGCCTGCGTGCAATAACCTGCGCCTGAATCTCGGCCGCACCTTCAAAGATGTTCAGGATGCGCGCGTCGCACAGCACGCGGCTGATGGTATATTCCAGCGCGAAACCGTTGCCGCCGTGGATCTGCAAGGCATTGTCGGCCGCGGCCCAGGCGACACGGGCACCCAGCAGCTTCGCCATGCCGGCCTCCAGATCGCAGCGCCTGCCGTGATCCTTTTCCCAGGCGCTGAAATAGGTCAGTTGCCGGGCGATCATGATCTCGACCGCCATCATGGCCAGCTTGTCGGCGACACGGGGGAATTCGATCAGCGACTTGCCGAACTGCTTGCGGTCAATGGCATATTGCATGCCGATCTCGGCCGCCGATTGCGCCACGCCGACCGCGCGGGCGGCGGTCTGGATGCGCGCCGATTCAAAGGTTTCCATCAACTGCTTGAAGCCACGGCCGGGTTCGCCGCCCAACAGGTTCTCGCCCTTGACGCGAAAGCCGTCAAAACCAAGCTCGTATTCCTTCATGCCGCGATAGCCCAGCACCTCGATCTCGCCGCCGGTCATGCCGGGGGTCGGAAAGGGATTGTCGTCGGTGCCCGGCGTTTTTTCGGCCAGGAACATCGACAGGCCCCGCCAATCGGTGGTCTCGGGATCGGTGCGGGCCAACAGCGTCATGACATGGGTGCGCTGCGCATGGGTGATCCAGGTCTTGTTGCCGGTCACGACCCAATCGTCGCCATCGCGGACGGCCCGCGTGCGCAGGCTACCAAGGTCCGAGCCGGTGTTCGGCTCGGTGAATACCGCCGTGGACAGGATCTGACCCGAGGCAAGGCCGGGCAGCCATTTCGCCTTCTGTTCCTCGGTGCCGCCGCACAGGATCAATTCGGCCGCGATCTCGCTGCGGGTACCAAGGCTGCCCACGCCGATATAGCCGCGCGACAGCTCCTCGGTCACAACGGCCATCGAAGCTTTCGATAGGCCCAATCCGCCATATTCCTCGGGGATGGTCAGGCCAAAGACGCCAAGCTCGGCCAGTTCTTCGATGATCTCCATCGGGATCAACTGATCCTTCAGGTGCCATTCATGCGCATTGGGGATGACGCGTTCGTCGGCATAACGGCGGAACTGATCGCGGATCATCTCCAGATCCTCGTCCAGCCCGGTGGCGCCAAAGGTCGCCCGGCCATGATTGTCCTGCATCAGCCGCGCCAGTTCAGCCCGCGCAGGTGCGGTATTGCCACCCATCAGCCTGCCCGCGGCCTCGCCCGGTTGCCAATCCAGACCCAAATCCGAAAGCCGGGCAAATTCCGTCTGGCTCATCGGGATACCGCCCGCGATCTGGGCCAGGTATTCGCCAAGTCCGATTTGCAGGATCAGCGCCTCGGTACGGCCCAGCGAACCTGCCTCGGACAACCGCGCCGCCCAGCCGGTCAGTTGGCGCATCGATTCGACATAGGTCGCCAGCCACGACAGGGCATGCGCCGCATGTTGATGTTGTTCCAGCAGTATCGCTTGCGGCTTGCCGGTTGGGGCCACCAGCGTGCGCAATGCCTCGGTCGCGCTGGATTGCAGGGATTCGAGTTCGGGCAGCGCCTCGGCTGCAAGCCCAAGCAAGACAGAGGGCGTATCGGCTGGCATCGCGGGCATGTCCTTCATGGCAGAATCCTTGTGCGGCGTTGCAGCATGACTAGCGTCTTTGCATTTGCAGCGCAACTATCATGCGCATATGCGCCGTGTAGCGAACTAAAATGTCCTTGTGCTGGCAGCGCGTGCTTGGCCTGTTTCAGTGTTTGCTGTCCGGGTTGGCTACGACTGACAGAAACACTAATATTACGGTTCAGGGAAACCTCGCCGTCTCAGACTGATGACGCAACCTGTCCAGCGTCGGAGAGACTCGAGAGTCCATACGGAAGAAAAGAATGAATCAGTTGACCTCCCTGCGCCCTCAGCTTGAACTCGATGGCGTCGTTCGCAGGTTCGGCAGCGTTATGGCGCTCAACGACATTTCGCTTTGCGTGGCACGGGGGGAGCTGATCTGTCTGGCCGGCCATTCCGGCTGTGGCAAGTCGACGCTCTTGCGTGTCATCGCCGGTATCGAGATGCCGGATCGGGGACGCGTTTTTCTTGATGGGCACGAAATATCCGGGCCGAACAGCTATGTAGAGCCGGAAGAACGCAATATCGGCTTCATGTTCCAGGACTATGCCCTGTTCCCGCATCTGAGCGTGACGGACAATATCCTGTTTGGCCTGAAACGCCTTGAGCGCAAAGCCGCGCGGGCGCGGTGCCATGAGATCATCGACCGGCTCGGCCTGGGACACCTTGCCCGGCGGTTTCCGCACATGCTTTCGGGGGGCGAGCAGCAGCGGGTGGCACTGGCGCGGGCATTGGCGCCGCAACCGCAGATTCTGCTGATGGACGAGCCGTTCTCGAATCTCGACCGTGGACTGCGCGATGGTATCCGCTCGGAGACGATTTCTCTGCTGCGCGAGTTGGGCACGACCGTCATCATGGTGACGCATGATCCCGAAGAGGCCCTGTCCTCGGGTGACCGTGTGGTGCTGATGCGGTCGGGTGAAATCGTACAGGAAGGTTCGGGGGGTGACCTCTACGACCGGCCGGCTGATGCCTATACGGCCGAGTTCTTTTCGACCTTCAATAAAGTCCAGGGCGCGTGCTGGAATGGTTTTCTGGAAACTCCTCTCGGACGTTTCAAAGCCCCCGGTTTTGCCGATGGCCATATCGCGACCCTTTATGTGCGGCCCCAATGCCTGCGCGTCAATTGTGATACACTTGGGGTGGATTGCACGGTCGTGGACTGCGCCCTGATGGGTGAGATCGAGCAGATCCGCGTCTCTGTCGCCGCACTTGCAGAACCTCTGAAAATTCGTTCAACCGAACGACTGCGTCTGCGTTCGGGGGATATGGCACGCATTTCCGTGCCTCCCGAGCAGGTCTTTGTTTTCTGAAAACGCAGGCCGCGGGGCGATAACCTTCCCCAGCAAGGATATTGTCTTTCCAGACGGCCGCAGTGGAATTGCGCAAATACTTTACTGCTACAGTCAACTATGCTTATCCTTGGTCGGCAGGTCGCAAAACCCACTATTTCACTCATGTTTCAAGGAGCGTCATGGCAATGGAATCCACGAAGTTTACCGGAATTATGCTCAGTTCGACGCTGGCCCTTCTTGCGGGCACACAAGGTGTCCTCGCAGAGGAGCTCAACCTTTACACGACCCGCGAACCTGGACTGATCCAGCCGCTGATCGACGCCTTCACGCAGTCGACAGGCGTTACGGTCAACACCATTTTCCTGCAGGACGGGATCGCCGAGCGCGTCATCGCGGAGGGTGACAAATCGCCTGCCGACGTGCTGATGACGGTCGATGCCGGGGTTCTGGTCGATCTGGTCGAAAAGGGACTGACGCAGAGCATCGAATCCGAGGCTCTTACCAGCGTAATTCCCGCAACATTGCGAGACGACGAAGGCCATTGGTTCGCCCTCTCGATGCGGGCCCGTGCGGTTTATGCGGCCACAGACCTGGACCTGACCGAGATCACCTATGAGCAACTCGCCGATCCCGAATGGAAAGGCCGGGTCTGCATTCGGTCCGGCCTGCATCCCTATAACGTCGCGCTGACCGGCTCGTTCATCGCACATCATGGTGAGGAAGCGGCCAAGGAATGGCTGACCGGCCTGAAGGCCAACCTCGCCCGTCCGGCAGCGGGCGGAGATCGCGACGTGGCACGCGACATCATGGGCGACCTCTGCGACATCGGCGTCGCCAATTCCTATTACGTCGGCCTGATGCGCAGCGGTGCCGGCGGCCCCGAGCAGGAAGAATGGGCCAAGGGAATCCGGATGATCCTGCCGACCTTCGAGAACGGCGGCACGCAGGTCAACATCACCGGCGCGGCCGTCGCCCGACACGCGCCCAACAAGGATCAGGCGGTCCGCTTCCTGGAATATCTGGTTTCGGACGAGGCGCAGGCGATCTATGCCCAAGCGAACTTCGAGTATCCGGTCAATGCGAACGCCACCGTCGATCCGTTGATCGCGGAATATGGCGCTTTGACCCCGGACACGATCGATATCGTGGAGGGCGTAAAGTTCCGCGCTGCCGCCAGCCAGATGGCTGAGCAGGTCGGCTTCGACAACTGACCACGGAGTTATCGGCGACGGTCTCTCAAGGCTGTCGCCCGCTCCGCTTTATTCATGAAAACTGCCGAAACGAACCCGATGAACTTCATGCCATGGCGCCGTTCCGGGGCGGGATGGCGTCTGGGCGCGGTGCTTATCGCGGTGCTGGTCTGCCTGCCCGTGGTGTCTCTTGTCCTGATCGCATTCCAGGGCAGCGCCGGCCTTTGGCCACACATGCTTGCAAACGTATTGCCGACGGCACTGAAGAACACGATCATTTTGCTTGCCGGAGTGGGCATACTGGTGACGTTGATCGGCACCACGACGGCTTGGATGGTGACCGCCTACGACTTTCCGGGGCGGCGCATTTTCGAATGGGCGCTGCTGCTGCCGCTGGCGGTTCCCACCTATATCATCGCCTATGCCTATCTCGACATTCTCCATCCCGTCGGAGCGGTGCAGGGTGCCTTGCGAGGACTTCTGGGCTATTCCAGCCCGCGCGAGTTTCGCCTGCCCGACATCCGTTCGATGTGGGGCTGCATCATTCTTTTGGGGTTGGTGCTCTATCCTTACGTCTACCTGACCACGCGGGCGATGTTCCTGACGCAGGCGGCAAATCTGGTGGAGGTTTCCCGCACCCTTGGCGCACGCCGCCAAAGCGTATTCCGGCAGGTGGCGTTTCCGCTCGCCCGGCCAGCGATCGCGGTTGGCACCAGCCTTGCATTGATGGAGACGTTGAACGACATCGGAGCCTCGCAGTTTCTGGGCGTCAGGACACTGACGCCATCGATCTACTCGGCCTGGGTAAACCGGTCGGACCTGCCGGGGGCCGCACAAATCGCGCTTGCCATGCTGGTGATCGTGGTCCTGCTGGTGCTTTTCGAACGCCACGCACGCCGCAACCAGCGCTACGCCACGGCAGCGCAGAGGCCCCGCGTCATGTCTCCTGCCCGATTGAGCGGATGGCGCGCGGCAAGCGCGTTCAGCCTGTGCCTCTTTCCGATCACTCTCGGCTTTATCGTCCCGGCAATTCATCTGTGCCGCGAGGCCTGGAAGCGCATCAGTTTTGCCGGCATCTCACCACGGATCTGGACCGAGATCGTCAACACCGTCGCGGTCTCGGCGATTGCCACCCTGCTCGTGCTATTGTGCGGTCTGGTGCTTGCCAATGCCGCCAGAAGCTATCCCGGCCGGCTGACATCCCTTGCAGCCCGCGCCTCGACGCTGGGCTACGCGGTCCCGGGGACGGTTCTGGCCATCGGGCTGCTTTATCCCGTCGGCCTGTTCGACCGCTTCTGGGCCAGCGGAGTCGAGCGGCTGACCGGCAATGCGCCGGGCCTTTTGCTGCTGGGATCAGGGGCCGCCTTGGTGCTGGCCTATTCCTCGCGGTTCATGGCGATCTCTACCGGAGGAATCGAGGCCGGGTTCAGCCGCATCCCGCCCTCGCTGGATCATGCGGCCCGGATGCTGGGCCGGACCTCCACGGGCGTATTCCGAAGCGTGCACCTGCCCCTGTCGAAAACCGCCATCGCCTCGGCGGGCCTGCTGGTTTTCGTGGATTGCATGAAGGAATTGCCGGCGACATTGCTATTGCGACCGCTGAATTTCGAGACCTTGGCGACCCATCTTTATGGCGAGGCCGCCAGAGGCACCTATGAGGAAGCCGCGATTGCCGCACTTCTGATCGTGCTGATCGGTATCTTGCCGGTCGTCGTGCTTTCGCGGCTGGGACGGGTCAAGGCGTGACCAAGCCCGCGATCAAGGGGCAGCGCGCAAGATCGAGGAGAAATGCAAGGCGATTGAGGCTTGTTTCCCAAGCCCCCGGAATATCCGCACCCTGGCCCACCAAAGAGCCGGTGGGCGATACCCCGGCCGCTCAGCCCTGCTGCCACTCCGGCACGACCGATTGGGCGATGCTGTGGTCCAGCATCTCGAAGGCATTGAGACCGATCACCTCGTAAAGCTCGGCGCGGGTCTGCATCTGCGGAATCATCGCGGTCGCCGCGCCATCACGGGCCAGCGCCGCATAAAGCCGCTCCTGCGCCTTGTTGGCGACCCGCAGCGACGAAACCGGCCAGATCACCATGTCATAGCCCAGATCCTCGAACTCTTGCGCGGTCAGGGCGGGGGTTCTGCCGAACTCGGTCATGTTTGCCAGCAGCTTCACGCCGGGCAGCCGGGCACGGATTTCCCTGAACATCTCAATGCTGGTCAGCGCTTCGGGGAAGATCGCATCCGCCCCTGCCTCGATATAAAGCTTTGCACGAGCGACCGCGCCATCGATCCCCTCGGATGCCGCAGCATCCGTGCGGGCGATGATAACCAGATCGCGGCGTGCGCGGGCGGCGGCGGCCACCTTGGCGGCCATGTCCCGCGCGTTCGCAAGCTTTTTGTCGTTCAGATGGCCGCATTTCTTGGGCAAAAGCTGATCTTCCAGATGCACGGCGCCGGCCCCGGCCTCTTCAAAGGTGCGGACCATGTGCATGACGTTCAGCGCCTCGCCATAGCCGGTGTCGCCATCGACCAGCAAAGGCAGGCCCGACGCCCGCGCGATCTGGCGGATGAAAAACGCCACCTCGTCCACGGTGATGATGCCCAGATCGGGCAGGCCCATCGAGGCGGTCATCGCGGCGCCCGAAAGGTAAAGCGCATCAAAGCCGGCGGCCTTGGCCTGCAATGCGGCCTGACCGTTATGGGCGCCGGGCAGGCGCAGGATGTCGGGACGCGAAAGCGCCGCGCGAAAGCGCTGTCCCGCCGGGGCTTTCGGCAGATCGTTTGCGATCAGATAGGGCATGTCAGGCCTCCAGTTGCGGCGCGGCCAGCAGGCCCCGCTGTTCTATGGGGGTAAAGGCGCGGTTGTCCGGCCCGATGTAATTGGCCGAAGGACGGATGATCTTGTTGTCCTGCCGCTGCTCGACCACATGCGCGCCCCATCCGCTGGTGCGCGAGATGACGAAGATCGGCGTGAACATGGCGGTCGGTACGCCCAGCAGGTGATAAGACACTGCCGAATACCAGTCGAGGTTCGGGAACATCCGCTTCTCGTCCATCATCACCGTCTCGATCCGCGCGGCGATGTCGAACATCCGGGTCGATCCGGCAGCATCCGAAAGCTGTTTTGCCACCCGCTTGATCACCGCATTGCGCGGATCGGCAATGGTATAGACCGGGTGGCCGAAGCCGATGATGACCTCTTTCGCGGCCATCCGGGCACGAATATCGGCCTCGGCTTCATCAGGGTCGGCGTAGCGTTTCTGGATTTCGAATGCGACTTCGTTCGCACCGCCGTGTTTCGGTCCGCGCAGCGCACCGATGGCGCCGGCGATGGCGGAATAGACATCCGAGCCGGTGCCCGCGATGGTGCGCGCGGTAAAGGTCGAGGCATTGAACTCGTGCTCGGCGTAAAGGTTCAGCGTGGTATGCATCGCCCGCACCTCGGCCGCACTGGGGGCCATATCGTGCAGCAGGTGCAGGAAATGGCCTGCCACGGTATCGTCCTGGGTCTCGACCTCGATGCGGCGGCCGTTCTGTGCGTAGTGATGCCAATAGAGCAGCATTGACCCTTGCGCGGCGATCAGCCGGTCGATGATGTCACGCGCGCCGGGGATATTGTGGTCATGAGCCTCGGGCAGCACGCAGCCCAGCGCCGACACGCCCGAGCGCAGCACATCCATCGGATGCGCGGCGGCAGGGATCGCCTCCAGCGTCTCGCGCACCGCTTTCGGCAGGCCTCGCAGGGCCTTGAGTTTCGCCTTGTAGGCGCGCAGTTCCGGGGCGGTCGGCAGGCTGCCGTGGACCAGCAGATGCGCAACCTCCTCGAATTCGCAGGCCTCCGCCAGATCAAGGATGTCAAAGCCCCGGTAATGCAGGTCATTGCCGGACTGACCGACGCTGCACAGCGCCGTATTGCCCGCAACCACCCCGGAAAGCGCCACGGATTTCTTCGGTTTCACGACGGAACCGCTCATCTCTCCCTCCTCATTTCCAGTCAAAGATTCCGCTGGGACGGGCCGCACCAAGGCGATCTGCCCCGACGGTGAAGTTGAGCGCGCCCAGATCCCCCGCCTTCAGCGTGGTAAGCGCCTGCGCGGCATCAAGAAAGCGCTGCTGCTCGGCGCCCGCGACGATCCCGTCCGAGAGCGTCAGGAATTTGCGGACATAGTTCTCGCGCACGAAGGGACGCGCGCCATCGGGATGGGCGTCGGCCAGCGCAAGTTCGTCGGTGAGGATGCGACCATCCTTGAGTCTTACCTCGACGCGGCCGCCGAAGGCCTTTTCCTTCGGATCGCGGGCGTGATAGCGGCGCGTCCATTCCGCATCCTCAAGGGTCGAGATCTTGTGCCACAACGCCACGGTTTCCGGGCGGCCCGCACGTTCGGGGGCATAGGATTTCTCATGGTGCCAGCCACCGTCCTCCAGCGCGACCGCGAAGATATACATGATGGAATGATCCAGCGTTTCGCGCGACGCTTTCGGGTCCATCTTCTGCGGGTCGTTGGCACCTGTGCCGATCACGTAATGGGTGTGATGGCTGGTATGGATCACGATGCTGTCAATCTGGCGAAGGTCGCCGATCTGCGGTCCCATCTTGCGGGCAAGGTCAATCAGCGCCTGGCTTTGATATTCCGCCGAATGCTCCTTGGTATAGGTGTCCAGAATGGCACGCTTGGCCTCGCCCTTTTCGGGCAGCAGCACCTGATAGCGGGCGTTCGGACCCGACAGCAGGAAGGCGATGAAACCATCCTCGCCTTCCCATGCCGGGCTGGGTGCGCCTTCGCCGCGCATCACACGATCCACCGCCTCGATCGCCATCTTGCCGGCGAAGGCAGGGGCAAAGGCCTTCCAGCTTGAGATTTCGCCCTTCCGCGACTGACGGGTGGTGGTGGTCACATGCAGCGCCTGCTGCACGGCCTGATAGATCACCTCGGCAGGGAGGTTCAGCAGCGTGCCGATACCGCCCGCCGCCGCGGGACCCAAATGGGCAATATGATCGATCTTGTGCTCGTGCAGGCAGATCCCGCGCACCAGATTCACCTGAATTTCATAGCCGGTCGCAAGGCCACGGATCAGGTCGGCACCCGATTGGCCGGTGTGCTGCGCGACAGCAAGGATCGGCGGGATGTTGTCGCCGGGATGCGAATAATCCGCCGCCAGAAAGGTGTCGTGAAAATCAAGTTCCCGCACCGCGGTGCCGTTCGCCCAGGCCGCCCATTCGGGCGAGACGCGGGTCTGGCCATCAAGGCCGAAGACCGTAGCGCCGGATGCCATCGGATGGCACAGAGCCTGCGCCCGCGCCGAAGCCACCGGGCGCCGCGCGACCGAGGCCGCCGCCACGGCTGCATTGTCAATGATCCGGTTAATGATCATCTCGGTCACGGCGGGTTCAACCGCCACCGGATCGGCCGCGACCTGGGCGATCTTCCACGCCAGTTGATCTTCGCGCGGCAGGGATTCAGCGGATTTATAGGTCCGCACGTCATGGGTGATCATTGCTGATGTCCTTCGTTGCAACTGTCTTGGCCGGGGTGCGGGCGATGGGCTGCGGACGACCATCCGCATCCACCGCCACCATTTCGAATTGTCCTGTCAGTGCCGCGCGGGCAGGCGCATTGCCCATCGGGCTGACGGTGCCGGTCACCTCGACCGTCATGGAGCTGCGCCCGGTGCGGGTGACGCGGGCGGTCAGTTCCAGCATGTCGCCCACCCTGATCGGGGTGGTGAAATCCACCCGTTCCGAGCGGGCCATCACCACCGCCGCCCCCGCATGCCGGGTGGCCGCGACGAAGGCCGCCTTTGCCAGCAACGACAGCGCATTGCCGCCGAACAGCGTCCCGTAATGGTTCGCCGCGTCGGGAAAGATCATCTCGATCATTCGAATGTCAGGGGCTGCAGGCATGGAGGTGGAGACCTTTGCAGGATTTGCCCGACCACCTTTTCACAACGAATAACCAAGGATAAAGCACTGAAAATGCGATGAATTGCAAAGGGATTCCGTGCCAATTGCAAATGTTGCAAAGGTTGACCGATCCGCCTGCGCCTCCTCTCCGCCTTATCCGGGTCGCCCAGCAGTTTCACCGCGAGACGATAACGGCCCTTGCAGAGGATCACGCGGCACAGCAACTTGCGGCCCATGTTCGGCCTTGATCCATTCCACTTCTGGACCGCCATCGCGGTCACGCTTTTCTCTGGCTTCGTGAAAGGCGCCATCGGCTTTGCCATGCCGATGATCATGCTGGCGGCGCTGGGGTCCTTTCTGCCCGCGCAACAGGCGCTGGCGGCGGTGATCCTGCCGGTGCTGGTCACCAATATCCGCCAGGCTTTGCGTCAGGGCTGGAGACCCGCGTTCCAGGCGACATGGGATTGGCGCTGGCATGTCGGCATGGTGGTGCTGTTCATCCCGGTCAGCGCCTTTTTCGCCACGCGCGTCCCGCAATGGCTGATGTATGCGCTGATCGGCCTGCCCATCACGCTTTTCGCACTATGGCAGATCATGGGCCGCAGCATGGCCCTGCCCGTGCACCATCGCCGCCGGATGGAGATCGCGACCGGCGTGATCGGCGGCCTGATCGGTGGCATATCGGGCATCTGGGGACCGCCGCTTCTGGTCATGCTTTTGTCCCTGCATGTACCCAAGGACGAACAGATGCGGGTGCAGGGCGTGGTGTTCTTTATCGGCGCGGCGGTGCTGACGCTTTCGCATATTCACTCGGGGCTGTTGAACGCCCAGACATTGCCGTTTTCCGCAATTCTAGTGCTCCCGGCACTGGTCGGAATGGGGTTGGGCTATCTGGCGCATGACCGGCTGAATGTGGCGCAGTTCCGGCGCTGGACGCTGGTCCTGCTGGTGGTGACCGGTGCCAACCTGCTGCGCCGCGCGCTGGAGCTTGCAGCCCCGCCGGTGTAACCACAAGCCAATAGCGAAAGGCCCGTCATGACCCTGATCCCCGACCCCGCCCAACTGACTGCAAGATTGATCCGCTGCCCCTCGGTCACACCCGACGAAGGCGGCGCGCTGATCCTGCTGGAACAGGTGCTGGGTTCGGCTGGTTTCGAATGCCACCGCGTGGACCGCGAGGGTGTGCCGAACCTGTTCGCGCGCTGGGGGGCCAGGGGCGTCAGGACCTTTGGCTTCAACGGCCATACCGATGTGGTGCCGCCCGGCGATCCGGCAAGCTGGACGCATCCGCCTTTTTCGGGGCACGAGGCCGACGGCTGGATCTGGGGCCGGGGCGCCACCGACATGAAATCCGGCGTCGCGGCCTTTGTCGCCGCCGCCATCGGCTTTGTGACCGAAACCCCGCCCCCCGACGGCGCGGTGGTCCTGACCATCACCGGCGACGAAGAGGGGCCGGGCAAGCATGGCACCCGCGCCCTGCTGGACTGGATGGCGGCGCGGGACGAGCGGATGGACGTCTGCATCGTCGGCGAACCATCGAACCCCGACCGCATGGGCGAGATGATCAAGATCGGCCGCCGCGGCTCGATGACCTTGCAGGTCGAGGCGCATGGCATTCAGGGCCATGCCGCCTATCCGCATCGCGCCCGCAACCCCGTCCATGCGCTGCTGCGGCTGCTGCACGAGTTGACAGCCCAGCCGCTGGACGAAGGGACCGCGCATTTCGACCCATCGGGGCTGCAGGTGACGACGGTGGATTGCGACAACCCGGCCTCGAACGTGATCCCCGAACGGGTGCGGGCCACGATCAACATCCGCTTCAACGATGCGCATACACCGGATAGCCTCGACCGCATGATCCGGGCGCGGGCGGCAGCGATCTCGGCCGAAACCAAGGTGGATTTCGCCATCTCGACCGATGTGTCCGGTGAAAGCTTTCTGACGAAACCCGGCCCCTTCGTCGATCTGGTCGCCGGCGTGGTGCGCGAGGAAACCGGGCTTGATCCCGTGCTCTCCACCTCGGGCGGCACTTCGGACGCGCGTTTCGTCAAGGATCACTGCCCGGTGCTTGAATTCGGGCTGGTGGGACATTTCATGCATCAGGTGGATGAGCGCGTGCCAGCCGATCAGGTCCGCCAGCTTGCCCGCATCTATCGCCGCATCTTGGAGCGTTACTTCGCATGATCGAAAAGACCACCGACCTTGCGACCTGCCGTGCGATCCGGCGCGAGGTCTTCATCGTAGAGCAATCCGTTCCCGAGGCCGAGGAATGGGACGGCCGCGACAGCACGGCGATCCATCTGCTGGCGCGCGACAAGGGCGGCCGGCCCATCGGTACCGCCCGCATCCTGATCGAGGGTGCGACCGGCAAGATCGGTCGCGTCGCCGTCCTGAAACCCGCACGCGGCACCGGTGCCGGCGCTGCATTGATCCGCGCCGCGTTGGACGAATTGCGCACCATCCGGGGCATCTCGCGCGCCAAACTGGGGGCCCAGACCCACGCCATCGGCTTTTACGAAAAGCTGGGCTTCACCGCATTTGGGCCGGAATATGACGATGCAGGCATCCCGCACAGGGACATGACGCAGGATCTGGGATGATCCGCCCCGAGCTGGCCGAAAAGCTGCGCCCCTGGGCCGAGACCGGCAGCGCGCTGGTCGCCACCGCCTTCGGGTTATGGGTGTTTTCGCTGGGCGGCTGGATCCTTTGGCCCATCGGGGCGGCGATTGCGGGGGCCTCGGCGCTTTGGGCCTTGGACGCGCGGCGCCGGATGCGGTTCCGTCACGATACGCTGGGACCCGGCATGGTCGAGCTGGACGAGGGTGCAATCCGCTATCTTTCCCCGAACCGGCTTTTGGGCGGAGAGATCGCGCTGCGCGAGTTGAACGAGATCCGGTTGATGCGCCTGAACGGCCGCCGTCACTGGCGGCTGAAAAGCGTTGACGCGCAGGCGCTGCTGATACCCATCGATGCCGCCGGGGCCGAGCGTCTTGCCGACGCCTTCGCTGCTCTGCCGGGGATCGAGATGGGGCGGCTCGCCTCGGCACTGGCCCCGGATGCACCCACGATCCAAACCGTTTGGACGAGGCCCGCGCGCGCCCGCTTGACTTGACGCGCCTTGCTTGCCACCTGTGGCTGGCAAGGCAGATGAAAGGCCACCGATGTCCATACCCCAACAGGGCGGCGGCCCGATCGAACGTCCCGAACAGCTGGTCGAATATATCGCGTCGGGCGAAAAACCCCGGCAAGACTGGCGGATCGGCACCGAGCACGAAAAATTCGGCTATCGACACTCCGACCTGATGCCGCTGCCCTATGAGGCGCCTGCCGGTCAGCCCTCGGTCAAGGCCATGCTGGATGGCCTGCGCGAACGGTTCGGCTGGACCCCGGTGCTTGAGGCAGGCAAAATCATCGGGTTGGAACGCAACGGCGCCAATGTCAGCCTGGAACCCGGCGGCCAGTTGGAGCTTTCGGGCGCACCGCTGGAAACCATCCACCAAACCTGCGACGAGGTGAACCAACATCTGGCCGAGGTCCGCGCCGTCGCCGACGAATTGGGCGCCGGTTTTATCGGCCTTGGCGCCGCACCAATCTGGACACAGGACCAGATGCCGATGATGCCCAAGGGCCGTTACCGGCTGATGACCGACTACATGGGCCGGGTCGGCACGCTGGGCACGCAGATGATGTACCGCACCTGCACGGTACAGGTGAATCTGGACTTCGCCAGCGAAACGGACATGGCGCAGAAGCTACGGGTGGCGCTGGCCTTGCAGCCGGTGGCGAATGCGCTGTTTGCCAATTCGCCGTTCCTGGACGGCAAGCCGAACGGCTGGAAAAGCTGGCGGGCGCATATCTGGCAAAACCTCGACGATGCGCGCACCGGTATGCTGCCCTTTGCCTTCGAGGAGGGCTTCGGTTACGAACGCTGGGTCGATTACGTGCTCGATGTGCCGATGTATTTTGTCTATCGCGACGGCAAGTACATCGACGCGCTGGGGCAAAGCTTCCGCGATTTCATGCAAGGCAAACTGCCCGCCCTGCCCGGCGAAATCCCGACGCTGTCGGATTGGGCCGATCACCTGACCACCGTTTTTCCCGAAGCCCGCGTCAAGAAATTCATCGAGATGCGCGGTGCGGACGGCGGCCCCTGGCGGCGGCTTTGCGCGCTGCCGGCACTTTGGGTCGGGCTGCTTTACGACCAGTCGGCGCTGGATGCGGCCTGGGATCTGGTCAAGGCTTGGGATGCAGAGACGCGCGAGGCATGGCGGCAAGGCGCGGGGCGCTTTGCGCTGGATGCCGAGGTGAACGGCCTGCGGATCCAGGATCTGGCGCGCGAAGTGCTGGCGATCTCGGAAGCCGGGTTGAAGGCGCGGGCGCAGGTCGGCTCCGGCGGGCTGGTCCCGGACGAGACGCATTTCCTGAACACGCTCAAGGAGAGTGTCGACACCGGGATGGTTCCCGCCGACGAACTTTTGGCAAAGTATCAAGGCGAATGGGCTGGCGATCTGAGCCGCATCTATTCCGAATACTCTTATTGAAAAAGGGCCGGGTGAACCCCGGCCCGTTTCGCATCAGCTTTGCAGTTCGTTCGGTTCGTTGCGGCTTTGCATGAACTGGTCGAACTCGGCCTTGTCCTTGGCTTCGCGCAGCTTTTGCAGGAAGTCGAGGAACTCGCGATGCTCATCCTCCAACCGCTTCAGCGTCTCTTCGCGATAGGCATCGAAGGCGATGTTGCCCGTCGGCGCCGCGAAACCGCGGCTATTGCTGTGACGGTGATGATGATGGCGGTGGCGGCAGGAAAACATGCGTTTGCTCCAAATCATGTAGCCCAGAACGGCAAGGCCCAAGGGCCAGCAGGCGATAAAGGCTAGGATCATTGCGGCGATCCATGCGCCCTTCCCGCGTTCATCCAGCCAGTCCCGGATACCGGCAAGCATCGCGCCAAGCCGATCAAGGACGGAGGGGCGCGGGGCGATGTCAGTGTTCATTGCGGTCCCTTTCCGATGTAAATGTTAATCACATTTACATAAATAGAGCATAGCGACTCGTGTTCAAGAGATCAGGCGAAAATTTTTGGTCGGGGTCGTTCTAATCGGAGATCACGCCCAGCCCGCGCAGATAAATCAGCGCACCGCTTTCCAGCATATCCGCCGCCGAGATCGGGGAACGAGAGCCGGGCTTGCCGCGGCCGAACAATTCGACGACGCCATGGCTTAGCGACCAGATATGATCGGCGACCATGCCCGGCGGCGGGCGGCGACTGTGGGGCAGTTGCGCAAACAGCGCCTCGGCCCCACGCACCAGAACGCCGCGTGCGCGTTCTGAAGCCTGCGACAGTCCGGCATTGCCGGCAATTGAAAGACCGGATTCGAACATGGCCATGTATGATCCGCGGCGCTCGGCGGCGAAATTCAGGTATTCCTGCCCCATACGCAAAAAAGCGGTCAGCGGACGCGGTCGCCCCTCGTCAAAGGCTGCCTCAAGACGGTCGGCAAATTCCACAAACCCTTGCCTGGCAACTTCTTCCAGCAATTCCTCACGCCCGGTAAAGTGGCGATAGGGAGCGGCTGCGCTGACGCCGGCCAGTCGAGCGGCCTCGGCCAGGGTAAATGCCTGCGGACCTTTTTCCTCGATCAACTGCACCGTTGCCTCGACCAAGGCCTGACGCAGGTTGCCATGATGATAAGATGTTCGGGCCATGTCCGGCCCTTACATGCCTTCGCCGAAGTAATCCTCGACCAAGGCGGTCAGCGCGTCGGCCAATTCCCGCGCCTGCGCGCCCCTTGTGATGACGCGAATCGCACTGCCGCGCGGCGCAGCCAGCATCAACAGCCCCATAATCGAATCACCCGAGACGCTGATGCCGTCCTTTTCAACGGTAGCGCGGGCATCGAATCGCTCTACCGTTTCGACGAATTTCGCGCTGGCCCGCGCATGCAGGCCCTTTTCGTTGATGATCGCCAATTCGCGGGTGACGGCCCCGTTGGTCATGTCATTCATGAAGCGGCACGTTTCGGGATGGGAAGCACATCGGCAGGCAATACGTCATAGCTGTTGATGTACTTTCGGCCCGCATCCTTGGCCAGCGATACCGCGTCAGCGACGGGCAATTTGCGCGATTTAGCCAGTTTGACCAACATCGGCAGGTTCGCGCCATAAAGAATCGAGCGATTCCGCATCGCACAGGCCATCAAAGACAGGTTCGAAGGGGATCCTCCGAACAGATCCGTGACCACGACCACGCCGTCACCCGAATCGACCGCGTCGGCGGCGGCGCAGATTTCGGCCTGCTTTTCGCCCCGATCATGGTTTTCCTCGATCGCAACGGCCTTGATCCCGGTCTGCGGTCCTACCACATGTTCGACCGCCGAGAGATATTCCCTGGCAAGGCCCCCATGCGCCACGATTACAATCCCGATCAATTCGCTCCACCACGCACCAGCCGTTCACCTTTGCGCCAAAGCTGTGCGAGAGGCCCTCATATGGCCATCATCCCCAGGTGCCGGCGCCTTTTCACGGCGTTCAAGTTCCCGATGTCTAATTGACACCTGCCAGCCTGCTTTCGCAAGCGCATCAGCCATTTTTTCCGCCATTGTGACAGAACGGTGTCTACCCCCGGTGCAGCCGAAGCCGATCGCCAGGTGGGCCTTACCCTCTTCCAGATGGGCAGGCAGGGTAAAAAGTGCAAGATCCCGCACCCTGCCGAAGAACTCTTCGAACCGCGAATCGGCCATCACATAGTCCTGAACCGGCGCATCTCGGCCATCCAAGGGTCGAAGCTCGGGCCGCCAATGCGGATTTGCCAGAAAGCGGCAATCGAACATCATGTCGACCCCGCGCGGCACCCCGCGTTTGTAAGAGAAGGACTGCACCGACACGGTCAGCCGCCGCCCGGGTTCGGTCTCGAACCAGCGGGACAACTCCGCCTTCAGGTCGTGAGGCGACAGTTCGGAGGTATCTACCAGCACATCGGCACGGGCGCGAATCGGGGCCAGCATGTCCCGCTCGGCCCGGATCGCATCCAGCGGAGAGCCCTCGGCCCGCAGCGGATGCCGACGGCGGGTTTCATTGAACCGCCGCAAAAGCTGTTCGGTCGCGCAGTCGAGAAACAGCACTTCGGGCGCATATTCCGGCAGGCGGGTCAACCGGTCGATCAACTCGATCAGGTTGGCCACCGAAAAATCGCGGTTGCGCACATCAAGCCCCAAAGCCAGGGGCACAGGCCGCGGCGGCCCGTCCAGCAACCGCGGAATCAGCGACAAGGGCAGGTTGTCGATGGCCTCATAACCCAGATCCTCCAGCACGTTGATGGCTGTCGAACGGCCGGCGCCAGAGGGGCCGGTAATCAAAACCAGCCGCTGTGCCTGCTCATCGTGACTATCCATCGCGCTTATCGCCTCTGGCATAGTTTGGTTTACCCTTCCGTGTCCGCCCGACCCGCGACAAGATATTGCATCAGTATTGATGCAAGATGAATACGGCCGGAACCAAGGACAAGGGGCACCGAACTGCCTAGAAGGTCAAGCCGGCGGTGGGGCGGCAGGCGCTCGGGTTCGGGGCGCCCTAGATCGACCGCCAAGGCCAGTTCGACCGGCCCATACGGCTGGGCATGCAGAATTCCGACACCTCGCGCCTCGATCCGGCCGCGAATCGTATCCGGCGAGTCGGCGATGATTCGTGGCCCCGCACTGCGCAGCACCGTGCGGTCATCGGCCACAAGCATCGCACCATTGGCCATCATCTCGAACGCTAGCGTGGATTTACCCGCACCCGACGGTCCCAGGATCAGCAGTCCCCTGCCCCAATGGGCGATGCAGCTTGCATGCAGGATCATGGCGGTCCTTTCCAACTGCCGAATCGCCCCGGTGGCCGATATCGGTCGCGCTATCTTTGTGACGAATCCATTAAGCCAAGGCCACGTGCTGACAAATGATTGCGCTAACTATGTGTGATTGCGCTAACCCTGCCAATAAGTGCGCTTTCGCCCGGGAAATGCCGTGTTATAGGACGCGCAACGGCCGGTTGCCGGCCCGGAATTCTAGCAGGAGCACAGCTGCCATGACCCAACCGCGCGTCAACCCGAATTGCCGTCTCGAAGACCAGGGGATCACGGGCCTCGGCGAGGTTCACTATAACCTGCTTGAACCGGCGTTGGTCGAGGCGGCCCTGCAGCGCGGTGAAGGCAAGCTTGGCCTTGGCGGCACTTTCCTGGTCTCGACCGGCGCGCATACCGGCCGCTCGCCCAAGGACAAGCACGTCGTACGCACCCCCTCGGTGGAAAACACCATCTGGTGGGAAAACAACAAGCCGATGGAGCCCGAAGCCTTTGACCGGCTTCATGCCGATATGCTGGAGCATATGAAAGGCAAGGACTATTTCGTTCAGGACCTCTATGGCGGCGCTGATCCTGCGTTGCGCCTTGATGTTCGGGTCGTGACAGAACTGGCATGGCACGGGCTTTTCATCCGCCACTTGCTGCGCCGCCCCGAGGCCGCGGAACTGGCCAGCTTCATGCCCGATTTCACCATCATCAACTGCCCTAGCTTCAAGGCCGACCCGGCGAAACACGGCTGCCGTTCGGAAACCGTCATCGCGCTGAACTTCGACAAGAAGCTGATTTTGATCGGCAATACCGCCTATGCCGGCGAGAACAAAAAATCGGTCTTTACGCTGCTCAACTACATCCTGCCGGAAAAGGGCGTGATGCCGATGCACTGCTCGGCCAACCACGCCTTGGACAATTCCGACGACTCGGCGATCTTCTTCGGCCTGTCCGGCACCGGCAAGACCACGCTGTCGGCCGATCCTTCACGCACGCTGATCGGCGATGACGAGCATGGCTGGTCCGACCACGGCATCTTCAACTTCGAGGGCGGCTGCTACGCCAAGACCATTAATCTCTCGGCCGAGGCCGAGCCGGAAATCTACGCGACCTGCTCGAAGTTCGGCACCGTGATCGAGAACATGGTCTACAACCCGGACACGCTGGAACTCGACTTCGAGGACAACTCTCTTACCGACAACATGCGTTGCGCCTATCCGCTGGATTACATCTCGAATGCCTCCGCCACATCGGTGGGCGGGCAGCCGAAGAACGTGATCATGCTGACCTGCGACGCCTATGGTGTGCTGCCCCCCATCGCACGCCTCACGCCGGCGCAGGCAATGTATCACTTCCTGTCGGGCTTCACCTCCAAGACCCCGGGCACCGAGGTCGGTGTGACTGAACCCACGCCAACCTTCTCGACCTGCTTCGGTGCCCCCTTCATGCCGCGCCGCCCCGAGGTCTATGGCAAGCTCTTGCAGGAAAAGATCGCCCAGACCGGCGCAACCTGCTGGCTGGTCAACACGGGCTGGACCGGCGGCGCGTTCGGCACCGGCAAGCGCATGCCGATCAAGGCCACGCGGGCCCTGCTGACCGCTGCACTGGACGGTTCGCTGAACAAGGTCGAGTTCCGCAAGGATCCGAACTTCGGCTTTGAGGTTCCTGTCTCGGTCCCGGGTGTCGAGGACAAGCTGCTCGATCCGCGCCAGACTTGGACGGATGCCGAGGCCTATGATACCCAATCCCGCAAGCTTGTCGGCATGTTCAGTGACAACTTCGCGCAATATGCTGACAAGATCGACGACGACGTGCGCGCCGCAGCTATCGGCTAAGGCAATCAATCAGAAAATGATGCAAGGGCGGTCCACGCAGCCGCCCTTTTCCTTGATGCAAGGTTGGTGGGGGGCTTTGCGCCCCCGACAGCCTACCGGCTGTCTCCCCCGCAGGATATTTCGGCACGAAAGAAGGATCGACGGCGACTCGACCATGCTTCTTTCGTGTTCAAATATCCTGGGGGAGCGCGGAACGCGCGGGGGCAAAGCCCCCTCTTACCGACGTACCCGTCGACGCTTTTGCGACCGCTTGATCTCTGCCAGCCGGGCTTGCGTGGCGCGCTTGCGCAGTGGCCCCTTGCCACGCCCCCCCATCGTCGCACCTTGTGGCAAGGGCCGCCCTTCGACCTCCAGAAGTTCCAGCATCAGCCCACCGGTCAGCGGAACCGCTTCGGACAGGCGGACCGTCACGCGCTGGCCGATGCCGATCTCCAGCCCAGTCTCGGAGCCCATCAGCACTTGGGCATTCGGGTCGTAGTGGAAATATTCGCGGCCGATCTCGCGAATGGGTAAAAGCCCGTCTGCCCCCGTTTCATCCAATCGCACGAAGGCGCCGAATTTCTGCACGCCACTGACGCGTCCGGTGAACTCGGCCCCCACCCGATCCGCCAGATAGGCTGCCAGATAGCGGTCGGTCGTATCGCGTTCCGCCGCCATCGAACGGCGCTCGGTTTCGCTGACATGCTGCGCGGTTTCGGAAAGCATTTCGACTTCCTGCGCCGAAAGTCCGTCGTTACCCCACTTGTGCCCCATGATCAGCGCGCGATGCACGATCAGATCGGAATAGCGCCGGATGGGCGAGGTGAAATGTGCATAGGACCGCAGGGCCAGTCCAAAATGGCCGAAATTTTCGGGGTGATAATAGGCCTGCTGCATCGAGCGCAGCGCAGTCATATTGATCAGTTCGTCAAATTCGGAACCCTCGGCCTGTTCCAGCAGCCGGTTCAGGTGTCGGGTTTGCAGCACCTGCCCCTTGGCGAGCGTAAAGCCTGAAGCTTCCGCCACCTCGCGCAGCGCATCGAGCTTTTCTACCGTCGGCTCCTCATGCACGCGATAGAGCAGCGGCCGGCGCAGGCGTTCCAGCTCTTCTGCGGCAGCGACGTTGGCCAGCACCATGAATTCTTCGATCAGCCGGTGCGCGTCGTAGCGTTCGCGGAAATTCACCGATTTCACCCGGCCGTCGGCGGTCAGCACGATCTTGCGCTCGGGCAGGTCCAGTTCCAGCGGCTGACGCCGGGCCCGGGCGGCCTTGAGCAACTCGTAGGCAGCCCACAGCGGGCGGATCGCGCTGTCCAGCAGCGGCGCGGTTTGCTCATCGGGGTTGCCATCCGCCGCCGCCTGCGCCTGTTCATAGCTCAGGCTTGCGGCTGATCGCATGATGCCGCGATGGAAACTGTGCCCGGTCTTGTTGCCCTGCGCGTCCAATCGCATCCGAACGGCAATCACCGGCCGATCCACGCCCTGATGCAGCGAGCACAGGTCGCCTGACAGGATATCGGGCAGCATCGGCACCACCCGGTCGGGGAAGTAGGTGGAGTTGCCCCGCTTTCTCGCCTCGCGGTCCAGCGCCGAGCCCGGTCGGACGTAATGCGCAACATCCGCAATGGCGACCCAGATGTCGACGCCGCCGTCCTCGCGGGTTTCGGCCGCGACCGCATCGTCGTGATCGCGCGCATCCGACGGGTCGATGGTGATCAGGGCCAGATGGCGCAGGTCCTCGCGGCCCTTCATCGTGGCGGGATGGGCGGCATCGGCCTCGGCAATGACTTCGTCGGGAAAATCGTCCGGGATGCCGTGCTGGTGGATGGCGATCAGGCTGACGGCCCTGGGTGCCGACGGGTCGCCCAGCCGCTCGACGATACGGGCCACGGGCAGGCCCAGACGGCCGCGCGGACCAGCCTGTTCGGCCTCGACCAACTCGCCGTTTTTCGCGCCATGGACATCGGCCGGGCGCACCTGCCATTCCTTGTCCTGTCCCTTGTCGATAGGCAGGATGCGGCCGCCCGCCTCGGTCCCGCCGGCGCTGGCGCGGAAAATGCCAACGATACGGTGCTGCACCGTGCCGATACGGCGGATCAGCCGGGCCTGATAATCGTGATCCTCACCCCGGGTTTCGATCAGCCGCGCAAGAATGCGCTCGCCGGGGGCAAGGGCGGGATCGGACTTCAGTGCCGCATAGAGGATGCGCGGCACCGGGCCTTCGCCCTGCCATTCCAAGGGTTTGGCAAAAATATCGCCATCGCTGTCGGGCGCCAGCAACTGCACTACCGTCACCGGCGGCAGTCGCTCGGCATCGTGGTAATGGCGCCGCCGACGCTCAAGAAGCCCCTCGGCTTCCAATTCCTTGAGCAGGCGCTTCAGCTCGATCCGCTCAGCGCCCTTGATACCAAAGGCTTTGGCGATATCGCGCTTGGCTGTGGCGTCCGGGTGGGCGGACACCCAGTCGAGAATCTCTTGTCTGGAAGGTAGCTGTGCCATGGGCTTACGCTAGCACGCCGCCAAACGGGGCGGCAGGGGCAAAATCAGGCAGCCGGCAGGTGGATGAAGTCCGCAGCCTCGCGCAGGACGGGATCGGCCTCGGCCCCGGCACGGATCTGGGTGACGAAGTCCTTCCGCATGCGCGGCGTCCAGGATTCGTTGATATGCGCGGCCACCGCCTGGGCGGCCGGACGGTCGGGTTGCGTGGTAAAGAACTGCGCCATTTGGCTGGCCATGCGGATCAGTTTGGAATGGTCGTCGGACATGTTGCCTCAGCTTCCGGTGATGCGCCGGGGATGGGTGTAAAGATCGAAGCTTTCGCCACGTGCGCGGGCGATCAAGGTCAGGCCGGCCCGCTCGGCCCAGGCCAGCGCCAGTTCGGTGGGTGCGCTGGCGCCAATCAGAATCGGCGCACCGATGCGGGCAGCCTTTTGCACCAGATCCACCGACAGGCGCGAGGACATGACGATCGCGCCCTGCCCCGCCGCCACCTCGGCCCGCGCAAGGGCACCGGCCAGCTTGTCCAGCGCATTGTGCCGCCCGATGTCTTCACGGGTGATCGCGCGGGAACCGTCCCAAAAAGCCGCGCCGTGAATGGCCGGGGTTTCGCGCCGCAGGGTCTGGCCCCTCGACAAGGCCCGCATGGTGCGCGCGACATCCTCGGGTGGCATGCACCAGTCGGAAACCACCGGAACGATCTGCGGCAGCGCAGCGGCAATGCTGTCCACGCCGCAGAGTCCGCAGCCGACGGGGCCGATCATGCTGCGCCGCCGTTCGGCCAGTCGCGCCGCCAGACCGGGGCGCAGCCAAAGCCGCGCCTCGCGGGCGGGAAAGCCATCAGCCGAAACCTCGACCTCTTCGAAATCCTGAACATCCTCGGGACGGGCGATCAGCCCTTCGGTCAGGGCAAAGCCCAACGC
Source organism: Paracoccus methylovorus (assembly GCF_016919705.1). Lineage (NCBI taxonomy): Bacteria > Pseudomonadati > Pseudomonadota > Alphaproteobacteria > Rhodobacterales > Paracoccaceae > Paracoccus > Paracoccus methylovorus. The sequence goes on along the minus strand of NZ_CP070371.1, from coordinate 54,628 downwards.
GAAATCGCGCAGATCGCGCGGCGTCGCCATCAGCACCGCCTGGCTCATGCCGTCGATAACGATGGCGATCGGGCACTCCTCGGGTGCAGGCGGCGGCGCGACCTGTTGCCAGCCGCGCGCCTCCTGCCCGTTCCCGTCCCAACGCAAAACGCCGCTCAGATCCCGCATGCCATCACGCGTCTGGTCATTCCGCGGCAGTGGGCAGGATGCGGCGGGCGAGGTCGGAATGATGACGATACTCCTCTTGCCATTCCGACGGGCCGTTCGAGGGGCTGACCTGCACGGCGGTCACCTTGAATTCGGGGCAGTTCGTCGCCCAGTCGGAATTGTCTGTCGTGACCACATTGGCCTGAGTCGTCGGGTGATGGAAGGTGGTATAAACCACGCCCGGCGCCACACGCTCGGTAACTTCCGCGCGCAGGGTCGTTTCACCCGAACGAGAGGCCACACGCACCCAGTCGCCTTCGCGGATGCCGCGGTTCTCGGCATCTGAGGGGTGGATCTCCAGAATGTCCTCGGGGTGCCAGACCATGTTCTGGGTCCGCCGCGTCTGCGCGCCAACATTGTATTGCGACAAAATCCGCCCCGTGGTCAGCAAAAGCGGGAAGCGTGCGCCGGTGCGTTCCTCTGTCGCAATAAATTCGGTATGGACAAACCGACCCTTGCCACGCACGAAACCGTCGATATGCATGACCGGCGTGCCCAAGGGTGCCTTGTCGTTGCAGGGCCATTGCACCGAACCCTCGCGTTCAATCAGGTCAAAGCTGACGCCGGCGAAACTGGGCGTGGTCAGCGCGATCTCGGCCATGATCTCACGAGGATGGGTATAGGACCACGCGCCACCCATCCGGTTCGCCAGCATCTGGGTGATTTCCCAATCCTCATAACCGTTTTTCGGCGTCATGGCGCGGCGGACCATGTTGATGCGCCGTTCGGCATTGGTGAAAGTGCCGTTCTTTTCCAAAAAGCTGCAACCGGGCAGGAAGACATGCGCGTAGTTCGAGGTTTCGTTCAGGAACAGGTCCTGCACGATGACGATGTCCATCGCTTGCAGCGCCGAGGTCACATGCCGGGTGTCGGGATCGGATTGCACAATATCCTCGCCCTGGCAATAAAGACCCCTGAAGCGACCGGCCAATGCTTCGTCGAACATGTTGGGGATACGCAGGCCCGGCTCGGGCGACAGTTCCACCCCCCAGACCCGTTCATAGATCGCCCGCGCCTCGGGGTCCGAAACATGACGATAGCCCGGATATTCATTCGGGAAACTGCCCATGTCGCAAGAGCCCTGCACGTTGTTCTGGCCGCGCAGCGGGTTCACGCCGGTGCCGGGCTTGCCAATATTGCCCGTCATCATGGCAAGGTTCGCAATCGCCATCACCGTGGTCGAGCCTTGGGAATGCTCGGTCACGCCCAACCCGTAATAGATGCTGGCACGCGGCGCCGCAGCATAGGCGCGGGCGGCCTTACGGATCAGATCCGCGGGCACGCGAGAGTGTTTCTCGACCTCCTCGGGGTTGTGCCGCGGGTCCAGCAGGAATTCGGCATAGGTCAGGAACTCGTCCCAGTTGCACCGCTCGCGGATAAACGCCTCGTCATAAAGCTTCTCGGCCACGATCACCTGCGCCATTGAGGTCAGCACGGCGACATTGGTGCCGGGCCGCAGCGGCAGGTGCATCCCCTCGCCCATATGCGGGGACTTGAGCAGGTCGATCGCGCGCGGGTCGATGACGATCAACCCGGCCCCCTCACGCAGCCGCTTGCGCAGCCGGCTGGCAAAGACCGGGTGGCCGTCGGTCGGGTTGGCACCGATGACCAGCGCCAGATCGGTTTCCTCGACCGAATCGAAGTCATGCGTGCCCGCCGAGGTGCCGAACGTGGTCTTCAGCCCATAGCCGGTCGGCGAATGGCAGACGCGGGCGCAGGTGTCGGTATTGTTGTTGTGGAAAACCGCGCGGGCCAGCTTTTGCACCAGATAGGTTTCCTCGTTGGTGCAGCGCGACGAGGTGATGACGCCGATGGAATCGCGCCCGAAATCCTGCTGCGTCTGGCGCAACCGGCTGGCGGCAAAATCCAGTGCCTCGTCCCAGGACACCACCCGCCAAGGATCGGTGATCCGCTCGCGCAGCATCGGCTGGGTCTGACGCTCGCTGTGCGAGGCATAGCCCCAGGCGAAGCGGCCCTTGACGCAGCTATGACCGTGGTTGGCCTTGCCGTCCTTGCTGGGCACCATGCGCACGACTTCCTCGCCTCGCATATGCGCATCGAACGAACAGCCCACCCCGCAATAGGCGCAGGTCGTCTTGACGATATGCTCGGGTGTGCCGATCTCGATCACGTTGTTTTCGATCAGCGTGGCGGTGGGGCAGACCTGCACGCAGGCGCCGCAGCTTACGCAATCCGAACTCAGGAAACTGTCCGACGCCATGCCGGCCGAGACGCGGCTGTCGAACCCCCGCCCCTCGATGGTCAGGGCGAAGGTGCCCTGCACCTCTTCGCAGGCGCGCACGCAGCGCGAACAGACGATGCATTTCGCCGGATCGAAGGTGAAATAGGGGTTCGACTGGTCCTTGGGCCGGTATTCGGGGTTCGGCCCGTCGGCGTCGCGTCGGGCAAAATGGTTCTGGCCCGGCTCATAGCGCACTTCGCGCAGGCCGACGGCACCCGCCATGTCCTGCAATTCGCAATCGCCATTGGCTGCACAGGTCAGGCAGTCCAGCGGATGGTCGCTGATATACAGCTCCATCACCCCTTTGCGAACCTTGGCGACCTCATCGGTCTGGGTACGCACGACCATGCCTTCGGCCACCGGCGTGGTGCAAGAGGCCGGCAGGCCCCGCATCCCGTCGATCTGCACGACGCAAAGCCGGCAAGAGCCAAAGGCGCTGACATGATCGGTGGCGCAAAGTTTCGGCACCGAGATACCGGCGACGGCAGCCGCACGCATGACCGAGGTTCCGGCGGGGACCGACACCGCGATCCCGTCCACCAGCAGGTTCACGGTAACATCCGATTTGACCGCAGGGGTGCCCATGTCGCGGTCGGGAATGATGAAGTCCTTCATTCGGCGGCCTCCTTGCGGGGCTCGCGGCGCCCGCTGAAATCATCAGGGAAATGGGTCAGCGCGGACATGACCGGGAAAGGCGCAAAGCCCCCCAGCGCGCAAAGAGAACCCCATTTCATCGTGTTGCAAAGATCGGTGAGGATCGCGATCCCCTCCTCGTCGCCGGTCGCAATGCGGTCGATGGTCTCGACGCCCCGGATCGAGCCGATGCGGCAAGGCGTACATTTGCCGCAGCTTTCCACGGCGCAGAACTCCATGGCAAAGCGGGCAAGCTTCAGCATATCGGCAGTGTCGTCAAAGACGGTGATGCCGGCATGGCCCAGAAGCCCCTCTTTCCCGGCCAGTTCCTCATAGCCGAAAGGCACGTCGAAATTCCAATGCGGGATATACGAGCCCAGAGGCCCGCCAACCTGTGCCGCCTTGACCGGTCGACCCGAGGCAGTGCCGCCACCGATTTCGTTGACGATCTGCTCCAGTGACATGCCAAAGGCCGCCTCGAAAAGCCCGCCATATTTCACGTTGCCGGCCAGTTGGATCGGGATCGTGCCCTTTGAGCGTCCGATACCCAGTTTGGCATATTCCTCGGCTCCATGGCTCATGATCCATGGGACCGAGGCCAGCGAGATCACGTTGTTGACCACTGTCGGCCGACCCAGAAAACCCTCCAGCGCCGGGATCGGGGGTTTGGCCCGAACCACCCCGCGCTTGCCTTCCAAGCTGTTGAGCAGGCTGGTTTCCTCGCCGCAGACATAGGCGCCGGCACCGATCCGCACCTCCATGTCATAGGTATGGTGCGAGCCAAGCACCGACTGGCCCAGAATGCCCGCCTGCCGCGCCTTGCCGATTGCGGCCTCCATCAGCCGGATCGCATCCGGGTATTCGCTGCGGATATAGACATAGCCCTGCGCCGCGCCCACCGCGATGCCGGCGATCGCCATACCCTCGATCAGGGTCAGCGGATCGCCCTCCATCAGCATGCGGTCGGCAAAGCTGCCCGAATCGCCCTCGTCGGCATTGCAGACGATATATTTTCGCGGCGCTTTCGCGCCCGCCACGGTCTTCCACTTGATGCCGGTCGGAAAACCCGCGCCGCCACGGCCGCGCAGACCGGATTGGGTGACGTCTTCGACAATCCGCTCCGGCCCGATCTCGATGGCACGGCTCAGACCCACCAGCCCGCCATGCGCCTGATATTCCGAAACCGACAGTGGGTCGATTACGCCCACGCGGGCGAATGTCAGCCGTGTCTGCGCCTTCATCCAGGGCAGTTCCTCGACCGCCCCCAACGCCAGCGGATGCTCGCCATCGTTACGGATCGCCTCGGCGACCGAGGCCGCATCCTCGGGCGTGACCGGCCCATAGCCGTAGCGCACGCCATCGCGTTCGACCTCGACCAGAGGCTCCAGCCAGATCATGCCGCGCGTGCCGTTCCGCGTCACGGTGAATTCGCGCGCCAACGTATCGGCAACCTCATCGGCACCCAAAGCCCGTGCAGCGGCATCCAGGGGAACCCAGACCCTCATGCGCCCGCCTCCGCCACCAATTTCCGCACCTTGGCCAGATTGGCCCGACCGATCAGCCTCTCACCCATTTGCGCCGAAGGGGCGCAGGCACAAAGCCCCAGACAGAACACCGGCTCCAGCGTCAATCGCCCATCCGGCGTCGTCTCGTGCCAGTCGATCCCCAAAGCAGCGCGCACCTCCTCGGCCAGCGCATCGGCCCCCATCGACTGGCAAGCCTCGGCCCGACACAGGCGCAAAACATGCCGTCCGTTAGGATGGTCGCGGAAATCATGATAGAAACTTACCACGCCATAGACCTCGGCCCGGGTCATGCCCAAGGCTTCTGCGATCACCGGCTGCGCATCTTCGGGAATATGCCCCCACTCGGCCTGCACATCGTGCAAAAGCGGCAAAAGCGGCCCCTCGCGGCCCTTGTGGGCTGCGATGATTTCATCAAGGCGCAAAAGAAAATCAGCATCAATCGCTGGCGGTATCATGGCTGGGTCGATCCGGGCTTACCTGTTTGTCCCAGATTAGAGCCCCGCGATAGACAGAACAATCGTGATATGTCGTTTATCTATCGAAAGTATCAATCGAAGAGACGATGCGGATCAGCGCCTCGACCAGCGGCGGATGCGGTTCACGCCGTGCAACGACCAGCCCGACCACATGCCCGTCGCCAGTCAGATCACGCGCCCGAACCCCGGGGGGCAGCGGGAGGCCACGCGCCAGGGCCTTGGGCAGGATGGCGGCCCAATCGCCTGTCGCGACATGCGACAGAATCGCCAACATCGAAGTCGATTCGACACGAGGGGCAGCATCCGCCCCGGCCTCGACCAGATGGCGGGTGACGATGCGACGATTCTGCATGTCGGGGGTCAGCAGGCACAGCGGGCGGGTGGCCGTCTCGGCCCAGTCCACCGGGCCATCCAGTTCGCTACGGTCGATCAGGCAATAGGTTTCGCGGAAAAGCGGCAGGCTCTGCACCCGGCCCAAATGCTCGCTGTCCAGATAGGTCACACCCGCATCCAGTTCCAAGGCCTCGATCTGGTCGCGAATCTCGTCCGAACTGCGCGACAGGATGGAAACTCCGGCGTTGGGATGACGCCGCAGAAAAGGCCCGGTCAGTTCGGCGATACGCGGCATGGCGGTCGGAATCACGCCGATACGCAACCGGCCGGAAACCCCCTTGCGACTGGCCAGCATCTCGGCCTGCATGGCGCGGGCGTCGGCAACGATGCGCCGGGCCCAGCCCAGCACACGCTCGCCCTCGGGCGTCAACCCCTGGAAACGCGAGCCGCGCCTGACCAACTGCACGCCCAACTGGTCCTCGAGCGCGCGAATGGCAGATGACAGGGTGGGCTGGGTGATGCCCAGCGATTCGGCGGCACGACCGAAATGCTTTTCGCGCGCCAAGGCCATGAACATCGCCAGCCGGTCGATCACGCGTCACCTCCCCGTCCGGTTTCTTCGTTGTCCAAATACCCCGGGGGGACGCTCTGCCTGCCCCATCAAGGGGCAGGCAGAGCGGGGGGCAGAGCCCCCGCGCCCGCAGTTCAGACGATCTCGACGGCGTATTTCTCGATCACGGTATTCGCCAGCAAGCCTTCGCACATGCGCGCCACCTCGGCCCTCGCCGCCTCGGTGTCCGAAGCCGCTAGGTCCAGCTCGATCACCTTGCCCTGGCGCACACCCGTAACGCCTTGGAATCCAAGACCGCCGAGCGCGTGTCGGATCGCCTCGCCCTGGGGATCCAGAACGCCGTCCTTCAGCATGATGGTAACACGGGCTTTCATCGGCGGGCCTTTCAGTTAATCAGCGTCGGTTTGGTCAGCGAGGTGGTATTGGCGGGCATCAGGCCCAGCCGGCGCGCCACCTCGGTATAGGCGTCGGTCAGATTGCCCAGGTCACGGCGGAACACGTCCTTGTCCAGCTTCTGCCCGGTCTTGACGTCCCACAGCCGGCAACTGTCGGGGCTGATCTCATCTGCGACCACGAGCCGCATGAAATCGCCATCCCAGATGCGGCCGATCTCGATCTTGAAGTCGATCAGCTTGATCCCGGCGCCGAAGAACACGCCCGACAGGAAATCGTTTACCCGCAGCGCGAGGCTCACGATGTCGTCCAGATCCTGCTGGCTCGCCCAGCCAAAGGCGATGACATATTCCTCGGAGACGAAGGGATCGCCCAACTCGTCGTTCTTGAAGCTGTATTCGACGATCGGGCGGGGCAGCGGAGTGCCCTCTTCGATGCCCAGCCGCTTGGCGATCGACCCCGCGGCGAAATTACGCACGATCACCTCAAGCGGGATGATCTCGACCTGACGGATCAGTTGCTCGCGCATGTTGATGCGGCGGATGAAGTGGTTCGGCACGCCGATATTCGTCAGCCCGGTCATGAAGAATTCGGACAGGCGGTTGTTCAGCACGCCCTTGCCCTCGATGGTGGCCTTTTTCTGGGCGTTGAAGGCAGTGGCGTCATCCTTGAAGTATTGGATGAGCGTGCCGGGCTCGGTGCCTTCGTAAAGGATCTTGGCCTTGCCTTCGTAGATTTTCTTGCGCCTTGGTGCCATGCTGCGCGTCTCCCGTCCGCAAGGTGACAATCTTTATGCGGCTATAGGCCAGAAACGGGGTCATGGGCAATACGGGCTTGCGATGGCACGGCTGCATGCGCATATCCTTTGCAGTATTCACGGAATAAACCCAAGCCGGAGGCCGCCATGACCACCTTTGACGACCGCGAGCGCGCGCATGAGGCGAAATTCGCCCATGATGCGGAACTGAACTTCAAGGCCGAGGCTCGGCGCAACCGCCTGTTGGGCGAATGGGCGGCCGGCCTGCTGGGCAAAACGGGCGACGATGCCCGCGCCTATGCGCTGACCGTGGTCAAGTCGGATTTCGATGAGCCGGGCGACGACGACGTGCTGCGCAAGCTGACGTCCGATCTGGCAGGCAAGGCCGACGAAGACACCATCCGCGCCAAGATGACCGAGTTGCGCGTCACCGCGCGCGAGCAGATCGCCAGCGAACGCTGAGCTTTCGCAAGATTGCGACGCCCCGGATCATGGGGCGTCGCACATCCCTGACCGGCCTTTCAGGCCGCGGCGGCTTCGACGCGCGGATAAAGCCGCCACATGGTCAGCCCGCGCAAAGCATTCAGCCCCATCAGCGCCGCCCATAGCCCGTGGTTGCCCAGGACCGGCGGCAACACCACCACCAGCACGGCATAGATACCCACGGCAATCAGCATGGCATTGCGCATTTCGCGGGTGCGTGTGGCGCCGATGAAAATACCATCCAGCATCCATGGGGCAATGCCGATCAGCGGCGCGGCGACCAGCCATGGCAGGAAATGCCGCGCCTCGGCCCGCACCTCGGGCGAGGTTGTCAAAAGATCGATGATCGCCGGTCCCGCCAGCAGGAACACCGCCGATAAAAGCGCCGCCCCTGCAACCCCCCAGACCGAGGTCAACATGGCCGCGCGCCGCAACCGGTCGAGCCGGCGCGCACCCACGGCCTGTCCGACCAGCGATTCGGCGGCAAAGGCGAAACCGTCCATCCCGTAGGCAACGATGGAGAGAAATTGCAGCAACACCTGATTGGCGGCCAGGGTCACGTCGCCCTGCCCCGCCGCCATGAACATGAAAGTGGTGAACGAACCTTGCAACAGCACGGATCGAATCAGGATGTCACCGTTCACGCGGGCCAATTCCTCGATCCGTTCGCGGGCGAACAGGCCGGTGCGCTGAATAGCCGCATACAGGGCATGGCGCGCGAACCACAGCCCCAGCGCCAACCCCGACCACTCTGCGATCAGCGTCGCCCCGGCGACTCCGCGCACGCCCCATCCCAGTCCCAGCACGAACCACAGGTCCAAAAGGACGTTCAGCCCGTTCATCAGAAGTTGCAGCACCAGAACCGAGCGTGTCCGCTCGGTCGCGATCAGCCAGCCGGTGATCGCATAAAGCGAGATGGTGGCGGGCGCCCCCCAAATCCGCATCGCCAGATACTGCCGCGCCAGAACCTCGACCCCGTCCGAAGCAGGTGCAAGCCGAAAGGCACCGGCAAACAGCAGGCCTTGCAGCAAGATAAACGTCAGACCCGCCGCCAGCCCGATCCCCAGTGCGCGCAACAGATGCGCACCGGATTCGCCGTCGTCGCCGGCACCATGTGCCTGCGCCACCAGACCCGAGGTCCCCATGCGCAGGAAGCCGAAAATCCAATAGATCGAAGTCAGGATAACCGCGCCCAGCCCCACCGCACCGATGGGTGCGGCCTCGCCCAACTGGCCGATGACGCCGGTATCCACCGCGCCCAGAATCGGGATCGTCGCATTCGACAGCACCACCGGCAGAGCGATGGCCAGGACGCGGCGGTTCGATATCCCGGCCTCGGCCCGGCCCGTCCGTGCCTCAACCATCCTGCGGCATCAGGAAATGCCCGGTGGCCTGGGCAAACAGCTTTTGGCGCTGATCCTGCCAGGCTTCGACATGCACACTGGCATAGCGCCGCCCCGAACGCACCACACGCGCGCGCGCATAGGCGTCGCGCGGCAGGCCAGATCGCAGGTAATCCACAGTAAAATCAATGGTTTTTGGTAGGCGCGGCATGCTTTCGGGCACGGCGGCGTCGGGGGCGATGCGGCCTTGCTCCATATCCTCCCAGATCGCGGTCCAGGTCAGCTCAACGATGGCGGTGACCTCCAGAAAGGCCGCCGTCACCCCGCCGTGGATCGCGGGCAGCATGGGATTGCCGATCAGCTTTTGATCAAAGGGCAGCACCGCGGTCAATTCGTCCCCGCGCCGGTCGAAACCGATGCCCAGCCAGCGGATATAGGGCACGCTTGTCACCAGCGCATTCAGCGTATTGTTGCGTCGCGACTTGATGGCGTCGAGAGGTTCGTTGCGGGGGGACATGTCACCTCTCGACAGTAAAAGCGCCGGTGGCAGAGGCCACGGGAAGGGATTCGTCGTCATCCATCGCCCACGCCCGGACAAAGGCGACCGAGCGGGTGATATGATAGCAGGTCGCCTTGGCCCGGATGGTCTGACCCGGGGTGGCCGCGCGCATGTAGTCGATGCGCAAGTCGATGGTCGCGGTCAGGCGCGCACCTGCCCGATGCGCCATCACCGCCGCCCCGCCGCAGGTATCCATCAGCGCGGAAATCACCCCGCCATGGATCACCCCGCTGCGCGGATCGCCGACCAAATCCTCGCGCCAGGGCAACGAGATCTCGGCCCCATCGGGTGAAAGCTGGTCAAGGCTCATGCCCAGTGCCCGGGCATGGGGAATCATTTCGATGAACTGACGCGCAATGCGCCGACGTTGTTCTAGATCGTCCTCGGACGACGGATCGGTCATGCCCCTGGCCTCCGGCTTGGCTGCGGTCGGCAATGGTAGCACCCCGCGATCCGCAGGCAAGCCCGCCCCGACCAATGGTTGAGTTTGGTTCGCCCCCGCGCTAGGCTGCCGTGCATCCGCAGCATAGAGTTCATTCGATGTCCGATAACGAATACATTGGCTTCAAGGAAATGTGCGCACGGTTCGACGTGACGCCCCGAACGCTGCGTTACTACGAATACATAGAATTGCTCAGCCCGCGCAAGGAAGGCCGTTCACGCTTTTATGGCCCGCGCGAAATGGCCCGGATGAAGCTGATCCTGCGCGGCCGGCGCTTTGGCTTTTCACTGGAAGACATCCGGCAATGGCTGCTGATCTATGGGGAAAAGGGCACGGGCGAGCAATATCGCGTCTGGATCGAACTGGCCGACCGACAGCTTGAGGTCCTGCGCCAGCAACGCGCCGAATTGGAAGCCTCGATGGCTGAACTGCTGGCCCTGCGCAACGAAACGGCAGCACTTCTTGACAAAATGGGACCTGCCGAGGGCGCTGAAGAGGCCAGCTGACAAGGGCTGAGATCGACGCTGACGCCACGTTCCCCCTTACGCGAACGTCAACTCGCCCTATATTCCCGACAGGTGAATGTGCCAGAGGGAAGAGCCGGCCATGGACGACGATCTGTTGACCATCCGCCAGATGTGCGACGCATTCGACGTTACGCCGCGGACGTTGCGGTTTTATGAATCCCGCGAATTGCTGTTTCCGCAGCGCCGCGGCCAACACCGGCTTTACGGCCGCGCCGACCGTGCACGGCTGATCCTGATCCTGCGCGGCAAGCGCTTTGGCTTTTCGCTGGAACAGATTCGCCAGTTGCTGGAACTTTACGATCCGGCCGAACGCAATATCACCCAGACCGAGGCCACCCTCGCCACCGCCCGCGACCGGCTTGCCGACATGGAACGGCAGCAACGCGAATTGGCCGAGGCCATCGCCGAACTGCGCCAGCAGATCGCCGAGGGCGTGGTCTCCCTGCAGAAACTGAAATCCGAAGCCTGACGGCAAAGCCCCTGGGAGGGACCGATGACCACCTATTCCGCCCCCGTCCGCGACATGCAATTCGTCCTGCATGACGTGCTCGACATCTCGAACCAGGACCTCGCCGGCTATGGCGAGCTTGACCGCGACTTCACCCAGGCGGTGCTGGAAGCCGCCGGCAAACTGGCCTCCGAGGTGCTGGCGCCACTGAACGCCGTCGGCGACCGCGAAGGCTGCAAGCTGGAAAACGGCGTGGTTCATACGCCCCGGGGTTTCGCGCAAGCCTTCGAACAGATGCGCGAGGGCGGCTGGACCGCGCTCGACTGCGATCCCGAATACGGCGGCCAGGGCATGCCCTATGTGATCGGCCTTGCGGCCGGCGAGATGTTCTCGGCCTCGAACATGGCCTTCGCCATGTATCAGGGCCTGACCCATGGCGCCTATTCCGCCATCCATGCCCACGGCACCGACCAGCAAAAGACCACTTATCTGCCCAAGATGGTCAGCTGCGAATGGACCGGCACCATGAACCTGACCGAGCCGCATGCCGGCACCGATCTGGGCCTTTTGCGCACCAAGGCCGAGCCGCAGGATGACGGCAGCTACCTGATTACCGGGCAAAAGATCTTTATTTCGGCCGGCGATCACGACATGTCCGAAAACGTGATCCATCTGGTGCTAGCAAAAGCTCCCGGCGGCGGAGAGGGCACCAGGGGGATCTCGCTGTTCATCGTGCCGAAATTCCTCGTGAACGAGGACGGATCGCTGGGCCAGCGCAACAACCTTTCGGTCGGCAATCTCGAAGAAAAGATGGGCATTCATGGCAATGCCACCTGCGTGATGAACTATGACGGCGCGAAAGGCTGGCTTCTGGGTGAAGCCCACAAGGGCATGCGCGCCATGTTCACCATGATGAACGAGGCCCGGATCGGTGTCGGCCTGCAAGGTTATTCCGTGGCCGAGGCCGCCTATCAGAACGCGCTCCTCTATGCCCGCGAGCGACTGCAGGGCCGCTCGGTGACGGGGGACGAAAATCCCTCGGGTCCTGCCGATCCGCTGATCGTGCACCCCGACATCCGCCGCAACCTGATGGACCAGAAAAGCTTTCTGGAAGGCGCGCGAGCTCTGGCGTTCTGGGGGGCTTACCTGATCGACCGCGCCGTGCTGGCGGATGACAAAGAGGCGCATGGCCTCGTTTCGCTGCTGACCCCGGTAATCAAGGGCTTTTTGACCGACAAGGGCTTCGACGTGGCCGTGCAGGCCCAGCAGATCTTTGGCGGCCACGGCTATATCGAGGAACAGGGCATGTCGCAGTTCGTCCGCGACGCCCGCATCGCCATGATCTACGAAGGCGCAAACGGCGTGCAGGCGCTGGACCTGGTCGGCCGCAAGCTTGCAGCCGAAGGCGGCAAGCCGATCATGGCCTTCTTCGAAATGGTCAAACAGATCATCAAGGAGCATGAAGGCGATACCGCCCTCAAGGCCGATTTCCTCGACCCGCTGAAAGAGGCGTCGAAAGATCTGCAATCTGCGGCGATGTTCTTCATGGAGCAGGGTATGAAGAACCCCAACGCGGCGCTCGCGGGCTCTTACGATTTCATGCATCTCTTCGGCCATGTGGCCCTGGGACTGATGTGGACCCGAATGGCCGTAGCAGCCAAGGCGGCCCTGGCGGCCGGCACCGACGATCCTGTTTTCCATGAAACCAAGCTTGCAACCGGGCGCTATTACATGGCGCGGCAACTGCCGATCACCACCACGCATCTTGCACGCATCCGCTCGGGCGCCGAGCCGGTCATGGCCTTGACGGCAGAACAGTTCTGAAATGGGCAAGGCGCGCGCCAGGCGGCAAGGTCGCATGGGTATTTGGACAACGAAGAAATCGGCTGGTTGCGCCCCGGCCACCCCCACCGTTCCGGCGGGAAAGGTTTTGGCCAGATGACCGGGGCGACTTCTCCGTTGGCGGTCATCGGCTCCCCAGCCTGTACCGCAGCTTCGACTCTAAACGGAGCAAGTTAAGATAATCTTAAGTCACGTCTTCGTTGTAAAAATACCCATTGCGGCAGCGAACTCAGGCGCCGCGTCAAAGAAAGAGGGATGACATGACAGCCCAGCTTCATTGCTTCGGAGAATCCGGCCATTCCTATAAGGTGGCGCTGATGATGCAGTTGACGGGCTATCCTTGGCAGCCCGTATTTGTGGACTTTTTCGGCGGCGCCACGCGCGGCGCGGCCTATCACGCGATCAACGAGATGGGCGAAGCACCGGTCTTTATCGAGGACGGTCAGGTGCTGACTCAGTCTGGCGTGATCCTGCTGCATCTGGCCGAAAGGACCGGGCGCTTCATCGAAGAAGACCGCAGCGAAATCCTGCGTTGGCTGTTCTGGGACAACCACAAGGGCTCGTCACAATTCGGAACCCAGCGGTTCCTGATGAACTTCCTGCCGCCCAAGAAACGCCCCGCCAAGGTCATCGCCTGGCTGCAGGGGCGCTGCAAGGCGGCGCTCCGCACCTTGGACGGACATCTTGCAGGCCGTGATTGGCTGGCGGGGGATCGCCCTACCATCGCCGACCTGTCCTGCTGCAGCTATCTCTATTACCCCGAGCCCTTCGGCTTCGATCGCGCCGAGTGGCCCCATATCGATGCCTGGCTAAGCCGCATTCAGGCGCTGCCCGGCTGGAAACACCCTTATGATCTGATGCCCGGAAACCCTGCGGACCGGGCCGCGAAGGAGGACGCATGACCGAAGCCTATATCTATGACGCCGCCCGCACCCCGCGCGGCAAGGGCCGCCCCGACGGCAGCCTGCACGAAGTCACCTCGGTCGCGCTTTCGGCCCGGTTGCTGAATGCGGTCAAGGAACGCAACGGGCTGGAAGGCCACGCGGTCGAAGACGTGATCTGGGGCAATGTCACCCAGGTCAAGGAACAGGGCGGCTGCCTCGCCCGCTCAGCGGTTCTGGCATCCGATCTTGACGAGTCTATTCCGGGCCTTGCCATCAACCGTTTCTGCGCCTCGGGGATGGAGGCGGTGAACCTGGCCGCCAACCAGATCAAGGGCGGTGCGGGCCAGGCCTATATCGCCGGTGGCGTCGAAATGATGGGCCGGGTGGCAATGGGCAGTGATGGCGCCGCAATCGCCGTGGACCCCAGCCTGACCTTCAAAACCTACTTCGTGCCGCAGGGCATCAGCGCCGATATCATTGCCACCGAATACGGCTTTTCGCGCGAGGATGCCGACCGGCTTGCGGTCGAAAGCCAACGCCGCGCTGCGGTCGCCTGGCAGGAAAACCGTTTTGCCAAATCCATCGTGCCAGTGAGCGACCAGAACGGGCTGACCATCCTTGACCGCGACGAATATATGCGCCCCGGCACCGCGCTTGAGGATCTGGCGAAGCTGAAAGCCAGCTTCAAGGAAATGGGCGAAACGATGCCCGGATTCGACAAGGTGGCGATGCTGAAATACCCGCATCTCGACCATATCGACCACATCCACCATGCCGGCAACAGTTCGGGCATCGTGGACGGCGCTGCAGCCATCCTGATCGGCAACGAAGAATTCGGCAAGGCCCATGGGCTGAAGCCGCGTGCCCGTATCCGCGCCACCGCCAAGATCGGCACCGATCCCACGATCATGCTGACTGGCCCGGTCCCGGTGACGGAAAAGATCCTGCGCGACAGCGGCATGGCGATCAGCGACATTGATCTTTTCGAGGTCAACGAGGCATTCGCCGCGGTCGTGCTGCGCTTCATGCAAGCTTTCCAGGTTGACCCCGGTATCGTCAACGTTAACGGCGGCGCGATCGCCCTTGGCCATCCGCTGGGTGCGACCGGCGCCATCATCATCGGCACTCTGCTCGACGAACTCGAGCGGCAGGACAAGACCGTGGGCCTCGCCACGCTCTGCATCGCGTCCGGCATGGGCGCGGCCACCATCATCGAGCGCGTCTGACGGAGGAGGGGATATGACCGATTTCACCATGCAAAAAGGCGCCGACGGCGTCGCTATCATCACCTGGGACGTGCCCGCCAAATCCATGAACGTGCTGTCTCTGGACGGTGCGGCAGTGCTCGACGGGTTCATCGACGAGGCGCTGGCTGACGAGGCCGTCAAGGGCATCGTCATCACCAGCGGCAAAAAGGACTTTGCCGCCGGCATGGACCTGAACGTCATCGCCGGCATGAAAGAGGGCGGTGCAACGTCGGTCTTCGACGGCGTGATGACCCTGCATCATCTGCTGCGCAAGATCGAGCTGGCGGGGATGGACCCCAAGACCAAGAAGGGCGGCAAGCCCATCGCGAGCGCCCTGCCCGGCACCGCGCTGGGGATCGGGCTGGAACTGCCGCTTGCCACGCATCGCATCTTTGCCGCCGATAACCCCAAGGCCAAGATCGGCCTGCCCGAGATCATGGTCGGCATCTTTCCCGGCGCCGGCGGCACCACGCGCCTTGTCCGCAAGCTGGGCGCCATGGGCGCAGCCCCGTTCCTGCTGGAAGGCAAGCTCAACGATCCCGCCAAGGCCAAATCCGCCGGGCTGATCGACGAGGTTGTGCCCGATCCGGTGGCAAGCGCCCGCGAATGGGTGCTCAAGGCCGCCGATGCCGATCTGGTCAAGCCATGGGACGCCAAGGGCTACAAGATGCCGGGGGGTGAACCCTATCACCCCGCGGGCTTCATGACCTTCGTCGGGGCCAGCGCCATGGTGCATGGCAAGACGCTGGGGGTCTATCCCGCCGCCAAGGCGCTGCTGAGCGCGGTCTATGAAGGCGCCATGGTGCCCTTCGACGCGGCGCTCCGGATCGAGGCGCGCTGGTTCACCAACGTGCTGATGAACCCCAGTTCGACCGCGATGATCCGTTCTCTCTTCATCAACAAGGAAGCTCTGGAAAAAGGTGCGAACCGTCCCGAAGCACCCGACCAGACCGTGCGCAAGGTCGGTATTCTGGGCGCAGGCATGATGGGTGCAGGCATCGCCTATGTCAGCGCTATGGCCGGGATCGAGGTGGTGCTAATCGATTCGACGCAAGAGGCGGCGGATCGCGGCAAATCCTATTCCACCGGCCTTCTGGACAAGGCGATCAGCCGCCGCAAATCCACCGAGGAAAAAAAGGCCGGGGTACTGGCCCGCATCACGCCCACCACGGATTACGCCGCGCTGCAAGGCTGCGACCTGATCGTGGAAGCGGTGTTCGAGGACCCTGCCATCAAGGCCGAGGTCACGAAAAAGGCCGAGGCGGTGATCCCGCAGGATGCGATCTTCGCCACCAACACCTCGACCCTGCCGATCAGCGAACTGGCCAAGGCCAGCGGGCGATCCGATCAGTTCATCGGCATCCATTTCTTCAGCCCAGTGGACAAGATGCTGCTGGTCGAGATCATCAAGGGTCAGGCGACTGGACCGCGCGCGGTGGCCAAGGCGCTGGATTTCGTCCGCCAGATCCGCAAGACCCCCATCGTGGTCAATGACGCACGCTTCTTCTACGCCAACCGCTGCATCATCCCCTATATCAACGAGGGTATCCGCATGGTGGCCGAAGGCGTCAGCCCGACGCTGATCGAAAACGCCGCCAAGCTGATGGGCATGCCGCTCGGTCCCCTGCAACTGGTGGACGAAACCTCGATCGACCTGGGCGTCAAGATCGCCAAGGCGACCAGGGCGGCCATGGGCGACAGCTACCCGGACGGCGCAGTGGACGAGGTGATCTTCAAGCTGGCCGACCAAGGCCGCCTGGGCCGCAAGGTCAAGGCAGGGTTCTTCGACTATGACGATGCCGGCAGGCGCCAGGGTTTCTGGTCCGGTCTCTCCACCGAATGGCCCGAGGCCGATACCCAACCCGAGCTGACCGAGATCCAGCACCGGCTGATGTTTGCGCAGTCACTGGAAGCCGTTCGCGCGCTTGAAGAGGGCGTGCTGGAAGACATCCGCGAAGGCGATGTCGGCGCCATCCTTGGCTGGGGCTTTGCGCCTTGGTCGGGCGGCCCCTTCGGCTGGCTCGACATGCTGGGTGCCGCCCGCGCGTCTGCCATTGCCGAAGATCTTGCGGCAAAATTCGGCCCCCGCTTTGCCGCGCCGCAACTGCTCAGGGATATGGCGGCAAAAGGTGACAGCTTCTACGGCCGGTTTGGCACCGGCAAGCAGGCCGCCTGAAAAACGACCGAAGGGCAAGGTGCCTCCACCCTGCCCTTCTCCGTTGTTCAAATACCCAAATACCGCAACAAGAAGCGCCGAAGGCTCAGCTTTCGGTGCTCTCCATATCTCCGCTGGCCCACCAATAGCACAGGGTAAGAGCCGATCAGGTCAGCCCTTCTGCGCGAAAGGCCGCACGCAGATCACTTTCGGGCCGGGCTCCGACATGGCCGATGACTTCGGCCGCCGCGATGCAGCCCATGCGCCCTGCCACCGCCAGATCCGCGCCGATAGCCAGCCCATAGATCAAACCGGCTGCAAACTGATCGCCAGCCCCGGTCGCATCTACGGGCACGACGCGATGCACCGGCGCCGTCACCCGTTCGCCGCCGCGGATCAGGATCGCATCCTCGCCCGAACAGGTGCAGATTACCGTACCGCAATCGGCGCTGGCCAGCCGCAGCGCTTCCTCCAGATCTTCGACCTGATAAAGCGACTGCCATTCGTGGATATTGCCGATGACGTAATCCATCGGTCCCGCGACAAGGCGGCGGAAATCCGCACGGTGCCTATCGACGCAGAACGGATCGGACAGCGCGATCCCGGCCTGCCCACCTGCCTTGTGACAGGCCTCCGCAGCCTTCAGGAACGCCGCCTTGCCGGCATCCTTGTCAAAGAGATAGCCTTCAAGAAAAAGCCATTCCGCCCCGCTGAAAACCGCCGGATTCACATCCTCGGCGTCCAGTTCGGCCGAAATCCCCAGATAAGTGTTCATCGACCGCTCACCGTCAGGCGTGACGAAAATGATCGAGCGCGAGGTCGGCAGCACCTCGCCCGCAACCGGCGGGTTGACGAAAACGGTCCCCTGCTGCTCGGTCTGTTCGGCATAGGACAGCCCCAGCGGATCGCCCGCAACCCGACCGATAAACGCGGTGCGCAGCCCCAGCATTCCCAGCCCCGCCAAGGTGTTGGCGACCGAGCCCCCCGGGACCAACCGCGCGCGCGACGCCTCGGGATCTGCTGATTGCGCCGCCATCAGATATTCCGACCGTTCGCGGTCGATCAATTGCATGATCCCCTTTTCGATGCCCAGCCGGTCAAGGCTGGCATCCGAGGCCGGCGCAATCACATCCATGACAGCGTTGCCGATCCCGATAACATAAGGGGTGGTCATTCGGTTTTCTCCTCATAGGGGCACAGATCTTCGATGGGGCAGATCCGACAGCGCGGCCGCCGCGCCTGGCAGATATAGCGGCCGTGCAGGATCAGCCAGTGATGCGCATTCTGTTGAAAGGGGACGGGGACATTGTCCTCGATGGCGCGCTCGACCTCTTCCACATCGCGTCCCGGCGCAATGCGCGTGCGATTGCCGACGCGGAAAATATGCGTATCCACCGCCTGCGCAGGAAAATCAAAGACGCTGTTCAGCACCACGTTGGCCGTCTTGCGTCCGACACCGGGCAGGGTCATCAGCGCCGCGCGCGATTGCGGCACCTCGCCGCCATATTCTTCGACCAGCCGCCGCGACAGTGCGATCACATTCTTGGCCTTCTGACGGAAAAGACCAATGGTCTTGATCTTGTCGGTCAGCGCGTCAAGGCCCAGCTCCAGCATCTGCTGCGGTGTCGTGACCTTATCGAACAAGCCTTTTGTCGCCTTGTTCACGCCGACATCGGTGGCCTGCGCCGACAGCGCCACTGCGACCAGCAAGGTGAACGCGTTTACATATTCCAGTTCGGTCACTGGCCGGGGATTGGCCTCGCGCAAGCGCGAAAAAATCGCGACCTGGGCCGCATAGGACAAGGCGGGCGGAATACGAGGGGATGTGCTGCGTGCCATGGGCCACCAGATGCCCTGCCCCGCAATCATGCGCAAGCTTTCGTGCATGAATTTCGCCCGCCGCTGCGCTAGTCTGTCCGCGACGGCAGCAACTGCAAGGACCGGTATGACGCCCACGCTTTTCGACTTTGCCCCGCCCGAACCCCGGCTGCGGGTCCTGATCGCCACGCAGCCTTCGGATGATCTTGGCGCGATACTTTGTCGCGGTCGCTTTCCCACGCCCTTCGGGACGGTGATAGCTTTGGGCGCCGGCGGCGCGCTCTGGGGACTGGGCTTTGCCGGCTCGATGTCCAACGAAGAGGTCGAAGCCGATCTGACCGCCCGCTGGCCCCGAGCCCGCGTGGTGGAGGCACCCGAGGCACTGGCCCCGACCATTCACGCGCTGCTGGCCGGACAAGGCGAAATTGCCGTGCGCCTGACAGGAACCGAATTCCAGTTGCAGGTCTGGCGGGCATTGACCGAGGTGCTGCCGGGGCAGGTCATCAGCTATGCCATGCTTGCCGCACGGATCGGCCGGCCGAATGCCCTGCGTGCGGTGGGCACGGCAGTGGGGCAAAATCCGGTTTCCTGGGCAATCCCCTGTCATCGCGTCACCCGTTCCGACGGCAGCATCGGCGGCTATCATTGGGGCGCGGCGATCAAAGCGGCGCTGTTGACGCGCGAGGGGGCCTCAATCGCTCCCCGTGCCATTCCTGCTTTGTGAGACGGCAGAAACGAATTTCCTTCTATTCTTGTGGAGTTGCCTTGGAACCCATGCCAATGTGTCCGCGTTTGGGCATCAGCCGTCGGCTCCGATAACAAGGCCGGCCGCGTCGCAAGGACAGGCGGCGTAGGATCGCCCCGAAAAGAAAGGTGAAAGAATGAAGACCCGTATTTCGCTGCTTCTCGCCTCTGCCGGCGTGATCGCCATCAGCGCCTGCACAACGGATCCAAATCAACCCCAACAGATGAGCCGCACCCAGCAGGGCGCCGTTGCCGGTGCCGTTGTAGGCGGCTTGCTCGGCGCGGGCGAAAGCCGCACCAGGGCCGTGCAGGGCGCGATCGTTGGCGCGGCAGCAGGAGCCGTCGGCGGCTCGATCCTCGACCAGCAGCAACGCGCGCTGCAACAGTCGCTGAACAATCCCAGCATCCAGATCGTCAATCACGGCACCCACCTGTCGGTTGTCATGCCCGAATCGACGCTTTTCGCGACCAGTTCGGCCGCCGTGGGCCCGCAGGGTCAGAACGACCTCTACACCATCGCGCGTAACCTGAACCAATATCCGAACAGCCGCATCCAGGTCGTCGGCCATACCGACAGCACCGGCTCGGTAGCCTATAACCAGGATCTGTCGGAACGCCGGGCACGTTCGGTCGCCGGCATCCTCACCGCTGGTGGCGTCTCGCAAGCACGCATCACCACCGTCGGTCGCGCCGCGACCCAGCCGGTCGCATCGAACGACACCGCGGCTGGCCGCGCGCAAAACCGGCGCGTGGAAATCCTGATTACGCCGACCAACTGATCGCGGCGGAAAATGCAAGTGGGGGCCGGTTAGCCGCAAGGTAACCGGCCCATTCTTTTTTGCGCTCGCGATGGTCGCAAAAGAAAAACCCCCGGGGCATCTTTGCCCGGGGGTTCGGTCACTGTCCCAAAAGGATGCACAGCCGCACCCTTTAATTTGCCTTTGGTATCGTCAGTTCAGCCGCTGAGCCACTTCGTCGATGGCTTTGTCAATGTCGGCACTCCGCTCGACCGAGCTTGCCTGTTTGCCAAGAATCTCCGCCGATGCGGCAATCGCGGTTTGAATGGCACGGTCACGGACAGCGCGAACCGCGTCGGCTTCGGCGCTGGCGATCTGCTCTTCGGCTGCTTTAAGCCGGCGCTCGATCGACAGTTGCAGCACCTTCTTGGCCTTTTCGGCTTCGGTGATCGCTTCGCGCTTGGCATTGGCTACGATATCGTCGGCCTGGCTTTTCACTTCGCGCTGGCGCCGCTCGTAGCTCGCATAGATCTCCTGCGCTTCCTCACGCAGACGACGGGCCTCGGCCAGATCGTTGCGGATACCTTCCGCGCGCTTGTCCAGCAGCCCGCCGACGACCTGCGGTACGCGGAAATAGACCAAGATGCCGATGAACAGCAGGAAGGCCAGCGTGACGATGAAGTCGGTATTGCGCAGCGAGAAGAACGGACCCGAGGCGGCCAACGCCGGGCTCGCCATCAAGGCAAAGAGAACGCTAAGACGTTTCATTGCAGCGCCCCCTTCAGTCGCTGATCGACCACCGTATCGACCAGAGACTGATCGACCTTGCCGCCGAAATTCTCCACCAGAGCCGCAGTCACCTCGCGGGCGACGCTGCGCGCATCCTCGATGGCCGAGGCGCGAACCTCGCCGATGCGCTTCTCGGATTCCGCGGAACGGGCCGCAATCTCCGCATCGGCATGAGCGATGGCGGCATCAAGTTCCTTCTGGATCTCGGCCTTGTTCGCTGCCACGATCTTCTGTGCTTCGGCACGGGCATCAAGCAGCGCCTTGTCATAGGCGGCCTCGGCCTCCTTGGCTTTCTGCTTGAACTCCTCGGCGGCCATGAGATCGCCGGTAATAGCACCCTGACGATCCGAGATGACACCACCGATCCGCGGCAGCGCGATCCGCGACAACACCCAGTAGATCACCGCCAAGATGACCAGCAGCCAGAAGATCTGGTTGCCGAAGGTTGTGAAATCCAGTTGCGGCATGCCAGGGGCGCTTGCGGCGTGACCAGCCGCGCCATGAGCTGCATCCGCTGCACCGGCCACGGCATGGGCCGCATCGGCACCATGACCCGCCGCATCGGCGGATTCGGTGATGATCACCGTTTCAGATTCTTCGACCACGACAGGCGCGGTCTGTTGCAACAGGCTGAACATATCCTACCCCATGCCGGTCGTTTCACAATCGGGTGGGCGCCTCACGCCCCCACCCAACCGCAAGGATGGCAAAAGGATCAGACTGCGAACAGCAGCAGCAGAGCGACCAGGAACGAAAAGATGCCCAGAGCTTCTGCAAAGGCCATGCCGATGAACAGCGTAGCAGTCTGCGAGGCAGCGGCCGACGGATTGCGCAGGGCGCCCGCCAGGTAGTTGCCGGCCACGTTGCCCACACCCATGGCGGCGCCCGCCATGCCGACGCAAGCCAGACCGGCGCCGAGATACTGTCCCAGTTGACCCAGATTTTCCATGTTCATGCTCCTTGAGGCTTTGGAAAGGGTTTTGATTTAGACCATGTCTGCCCGGCTTAGTGCGCCGGATGCAGCGCGTCCTTCAGATAGACGCAGGTCAGGATGGTAAAGACGTAGGCTTGGATAAGGCACACCAGCACCTCAAGACCATACATCGCGGTGATTGCCACAACCGAAATCGGCGCGATGGTCGCGATGGCGGCAAAGGCGGCGAAAACCTTGATCACCGCGTGACCCGCCATGATGTTGCCGGCAAGTCGGATCGAGTGGCTGACCGGCCGCACGAAATACGAGATCAACTCGATCACAGCCAGTACCGGGCGCAGCGCCAGCGGCGCCGAGCTGACCCAGAACAGTCCCAAGAAATGCGCGCCGTTCTTGACGAAACCCAGCACGGTGACGCCGACAAAGACCAGCACCGCCAGCACCGCGGTCACTGCGATATGCGAGGTCGGCGAAAAGCTTTTGGGGATCAGGCCTAGGAAGTTGGCAAACAGGATGAAGCAGAACAGCGTCATCACATAGGGGAAATATTTCAGCCCGTCCTTGCCGGTCACGTCCTCGACCATCTTGTGAACCATGCCATAAAGCAGTTCAGCGATGGACTGGACCCGGTTCGGTACGATGGCCCGGCCACGGGTGCCGAAAACCAGAAGCGCGGTGATCGCCAGCGCCGCCAGCGCCATCCACAGCGTCGCATTTGTCGGCGTGTACCAGTTCACCGAACCTTCGCCAAACAGCGGTTTGACGACGAACTGATCCATCGGATGGAAAACCAGACCACCTGCTTCTTCTTCTGCCATCGTCATTCACCCTTGTCGTCGCCGGGGCGCCCCGGTGCTTCGCCTATTTCCTTCGCAGTCCGCATCATGGTCTTGATCCCGGCCGCCAGACCCAGCAGCACGAAAACCACCATAAAGAGCGGCTGCAGACCGGTCAGATAGTCCAGCCCGTATCCGATCCCGAAACCGATGGCCAATCCCGCCACCAGCTCAATCACCATGCGCCAGGCCATGTTGGCCTGACTGAAATGTTCTTCCCCGCGCGAGGGCGGTTTTTCACCCGCCTTTTCACCCAATCGGGTTTCCAGCGCGCGCAACCGCTCCGCATCCCGGGCCCGCGCGGCATCATGGTCTTCCTCGGCCATGGCTCACACCCCCGTTATCGGTTGGCGCGGTGATAGGGACTATACCCCCTCGAGTCAAGCAAGCCGCGGCAAATCTTAACTTATTGAAATTACGTGTTTTCCGAAATGACTGGTCGCGTAAAAACACGGTCTTGCGGCCGCGGCGGCTTCCACCCCATATTCAACCGGCAAGTTAAGCAAGGCAGATGTCCACAGACCAACGCAGCCTCGACGCCATTTTCTCTGCCCTCGCGGACCCGACGCGGCGGGCGATCCTTGGCATGCTGCTTGAGGATGACATGGCGGTGACCGATGTCGCGGCACCTTTCCAGATGAGCCTTGCAGCGATTTCCAAGCATCTCGCCGTGCTGGCCGCAGCCGGGCTGATCCGGCAGGAACGGCGCGGACGCATCATCTGGTGCAAGCTGGAGCCCGACAGGCTGCGCAGCGCCTCGGTCTGGATGCAGGGCTTCGGCCAGTTCGAACCGGTGGATCTGGACGATTTCGAACGCTTCCTGCGGGAATCGCTGCCCTTGATCGAGGGCGGCGACCCCGAGTCCTGACCAGCCCGCATCCCCTAGACCGGCGGGGAAGAAGGCCGGATGCAGGCCCGGCCCCTAGGATCATCACTTCACGGTAATACGACCGTCCAGCTTGGGCGCAAAATCCGGCCCCTGTTTGGCCAGATAATCGGCCAACACATCCGCCAGATCAGGCCCGAAATCATAGGCGGCCATCGCGTTATCGGCAAAGACCCGATAGCCGTCCCCGCCCGCACGCATATAGTTCTGCGACACGACGCCATAGACCGCCTCGAGGTCGATCGGCAACCAGTCCGAACCGTCGCGCACCTGCACATCGCCGATCCTGCTGCCAACCGGGGCCGAGCTGTCCAGCGTGTATTTCAATCCCGCGACCTGAGCAAAGCGCCCGGCGCCCTCCTCGATCTGGCTTGCGCCATTTTCCAATGCCGCAACCACATCCGCACCCTTCAGTTGGAACGTGGACAGCGTGTTCTGAAAAGGTAGCACCGAGAGCACGTCACCCATGGTCACCACCCCCGCTGGGATCGAGGTGCGCAGACCGCCACCATTCTGGATCGCGATCGAGATGCCCTGATCCTTCACGCGCGCCAGCATGGCGTCGGCCACCAGATTGCCCATCTCGCATTCCTTGGCCCGGCACGATTCCCGGCTGCCGTCGATCGGCACTGCAATCTCGGCCACGCGCTTTTGCTTCAACTGTTCGATGGGGGCGGCCATCTCTTTGACCCGCGCGGCCAGCTTTTCGTCCGGCACAACCGATGCATCCAACAGTATCGGCTGCCCTTCTGCCTTGATCAGCTTGCCGTCGTCGTCCCAAGTCAGCTCCAGGTGGCCCAGGTATTTGCCATAGGAATAGGCGGTCGCCACCGGGACTTCGCCGCCGTCCGCACCCTTGACCATGGTCGGATAAGGTCCTGCCGCACCCTCCATATCGCCCAGCAGCGTATGGCTGTGCCCGCCGATAACCGCGTCGATACCGGAGATTTCCGCCGCGAACTCCTGGTCGCGCTTGTAACCGGTATGGGTCAGCGCGATGATCTTGTTGACGCCAGACTCGGTTAACTCCTGCACGTCGGCCTTCAGACTGTCCATGTCATCGTGGAAGATGACCTTGTCACCGGGCGAGGCGGTCTCGGGGGTATCCATCGCCAATGCCGAGACGATCCCCACCTGTTCACCGCCGACCTCCAGCGTCAGCGCCCCACCGACCTTGTCCTTCAACTCGGGCGATTGCGACAGGTCCAGATTGCCCGAGACCACGGGAAATTTCACCCCTTCCACCAGAAGCTGCAGCCCGTGCGGCCCGTCGTCGAATTCGTGGTTACCAACCGCCATGGCATCGAAACCGATGGCGTTCATGAACTCGACCGTGTCCTTGCCCTTGTAGGTCGTGTAAAACAGACTGCCCTGATACTGGTCGCCCGCGTCCAGCACGATCACGTTCTGCCCTTCGGCCTTCAGCCCGTCGCGCAGCTCGCGGATCTTGGTCGCCAGACGGGCCACGCCGCCGAAACATTCGTTTTTCGCCTCAGTTTCGGCATCACAGGTGCTGTCAAAGGCGTTGATCGGTTCGACCCGGCTATGGAAATCGTTGATATGCAGCACGTGCAGCGTGTAATCTGCTTGCGCCGCGCCTGAAGACAGCACGACGACCGCCGCCGAAACCATGAGCCAGCGTTTCATCTCGATCCCTCTTACCCGAATGTCTGGATAAGCGGCAGATTGCGGGAAGGCGTGCGCCTCGTCAATTGACGAAGCCGTGGATGCGATGCCGCTTGACGGCCCGCACGGTGCAAAGCATGAAACGACCATGCTGGTTTACAAGATCTTCCGTGCCGCCGAGTTTCAAGAGTTCCAATCGCAAGGCCGCAGCGCCGGTGCGCCGGTGGACCTGACCGATGGCTATATCCACCTCTCCACCGCTGCACAGGTGCCCGAAACGCTGGCACGTCACTTTGCCGGACTGGATGGGCTGCATCTGCTGGCGCTTGACAGCGACGCTCTGACAGAACTGCTGTGGGAACCCTCGCGCGGGGGCGATCTTTTTCCCCATCTCTACCGCGAGTTGCAGATGCCGGACCTGCTCTGGAGCCGGCCCCTGACCCTCGGCCCCGATGGCCACGTTATCGGAGATCTCGTATGACCCCCCTCGAAAGGCTCGGCCTTGCCGCATTGCATCGCCTCGACCCCGAGCGCGCGCATGACCTTTCGATCCTCGCCCTGCAACGCGGGCTGGTGCCACTGCCCGGCCGTGCCGTCACCTCGCAACGGTTGCGACTACAGGTCGCAGGGCTCGATCTGCCGAACCCTGTGGGCCTTGCCGCCGGCTATGACAAGAATGCCCGCACTCTGCCGGCACTCATGCGTGCGGGCTTCGGCTTTGTCGAAATCGGCGCCGCCACTCCACGCCCGCAACCCGGCAATCCCAAGCCACGCCTGTTCCGCCTGACGCAGGACCGCGCGATTATCAACCGCTTCGGCTTCAACAACGAAGGGGCGGAAGCCATCGCCGCCCGTCTGGCAAAACGCCCCACGGGCATCCCGGTCGGGCTGAACATCGGCGCGAACAAGGACAGCGCCGACCGCAGCGCCGATTTCGCGCAAGTCGTGCATATCGCTGGGGCTCATGCCGATTTCCTGACCGTCAACGTCTCATCGCCCAACACCGAAAAGCTGCGCGATCTTCAGGGTCCCGAGGCGCTCTCGGCACTGCTCCAAGGCGTTCTTGCCGCGCGCGACGCCCTGCCGAACCGCCCTCCCGTTTTCATCAAGATCGCCCCGGACTTGGATGATGCCGGGCTGGCCGATATCGCCGCCGTGGCGCTGGCGGCCCCGGTGGATGCGATCATCGCCACCAACACCACGCTTTCCCGCAAAGGCCTCGCGTCACCGCACGCGAACGAATCCGGCGGCCTTTCCGGGGCGCCGCTTTTCGACCGCGCCACCCGCATTCTCGCCCGGCTCTATCGTGAAACCTCCGGGCAAGTGCCACTGATCGGCGTCGGCGGCATCGGCTCGACCGAGCAGGCCTGGCAAAAGCTCCGCGCCGGCGCTTGCGCCGTCCAGATCTATTCCGCCCTGATCTATCATGGCTTCTCGCTCGCAGCGCAGATCGCACGCGAACTGGACGAACGGCTCGCCCACGAAAACATCACGCTGGCCGAACTGACCGGCAGCGGCAACGCCGACTGGCTTTAGAAAAGGTCTTCGTGGCCCAAAAGCTGGTTCATGCTGTTCGACGGGTCCGAGCAACCCGCATCACCCACGATCCGCGCCGGCACTCCGGCCACGGTTTTGCACGGCGGCACCTCACTTAGCACGACCGAGCCGGCGGCGATGCGCGAGTGATGTCCGACGCGGATATTGCCCAGCACCTTGGCGCCGGCACCAATCATCACGCCATTGCCGATCTTGGGATGGCGATCACCATCCTCTTTCCCCGTGCCGCCCAGCGTCACCGAATGCAGCATGGACACATCGTCGCCCACGACAGCAGTTTCGCCGATGACGATGGAATGGGCATGGTCGATCATCACGCCCGTGCCGACACGGGCAGCAGGATGGATATCGACACCGAACACTTCCGAGCAGCGCATCTGCACGAAATAGGCCATGTCGCGCCGGCCCTGCTGCCAAAGCCAATGCCCGATGCGATAGGCTTGCAGCGCCTGATAGCCCTTGAAGAACAGAATCGGCTGCATCAGCCGATGCGTCGCCGGGTCGCGATCATAGACCGCCAGCAGATCGGCCTGTGCAGCCAGCGCCAGTTCCGGGGCGCGGGCAAAGGCGTCATCGGCAATCTCGCGCAGGATCTGCTCGCTCATCTCGCGCGAGGCGAGCTTCAGCGAAAACCGATAGGCCAGCGCCGCTTCGAATGTGGCATGATGCAACAGTCCGGCATGAATCAGCGCGCCCAGCAAAGGCTCGTCCCGCACGGCGATCCTCGCCTCGCGCTGGATGCGACCCCAGACCGAATCACGCGGGGCGTCCCGCGCGTCGGATAGCGGCTCGATCATGTCTTTCTGCAAGTTCATTCAGGCACGCCCGTCTGTTTCTCTTTCTATTCTTAGCGGAAACCGACGGGCGCGAAAAGTCTGCTCAATCCGGCAACCGCAACTCCCACCAATGCAGTACGACCCGCACCTTTCCGCCCGAGAACTGCCCCCCCACGGCCGTCAGCCGTAAGGGCGTCGGCTCCCAAAAGGCCAAGGGGGGCGACAATAGGCCGCGCGCCCAGGAACCCTGCGCCTTGCCAAGACCGTGCCCGAACCGGCTCAGGTTGTCCGCGCTGCCCGCCGTGCCCAGCGACCATGATGCTGCACTGCCGGTAATCGCCTCCAACACCCGCGCGGTCGCCCCGATCACCAGCGCGCCGGGCGGAATGGCCATGACGGTCTCGGCTCCATCGCCCGCACCCAGCATGATATCCTCGGCCAGTTGCCGCGCCAGCATGCCGGATCCGTGCTGGCCCAGAGTGACCGCGCCCGGAACCCAACCCGAGCCGTCGTGAATCGCCACCACCCCCTGATCGGCGATAACGGCACGGCGGCCAAAGCTTGGCTGGACGAATATCCAGCCGCCGTTCGCGCCCATGGCGATCTTGCCGGCCTGCCACTCCCAACCATTGACCGCGCCTGGCGGAACGCCCCAGCACATGCCGTCCTCGACGGCTTCCGGCGGAGTGATGCGCGTCAGGCTTTGCAGTACCAGATCGACCTGTCCATCCAGCCGCAAAAGCGCCTCATTCACCGTGACGTGTTTCTGCGCCTGCGCCGGCATCAGCAGCGGCAGATCGCAGTTGGCGGTCGTATTCTCAGACATGGATCATCCTTCTTGCATAAGGGCCTGCACCGAACGTGTCGGAAAGCTGGGCGATCTCGACAGCGAATCCGCCCCCGGCCTTGGCCGAGGACCATGCGTTTTCCGGCACCACCCAACGCGGCTCGCCGACCACCGCCTGCGCCAGCACCTGCCCGTCCCGGATCAACCGGGCCGAATACTGCTCTTGTGCTTCGCCCAAGGGCACGTCTGTCCCGTCCCAACCATCGCCCTGCACGCGCGTGCGCCGGGTCCAAGTCACGACCCGGCCCGCGACCCGCAGATGACAGGGCGACAGGGGCCGCAGCCCCGCACCACGGAAAGCGGCGGCGATGTGGTGATAGCTTGGATCTTCGGGACGACGCGTCGCCGGCCCGATCCGCCAATGCCGCAGTTGGTTGCGGGCTGAGGGTGCCAGCTCCACCTGCCCCACCGCGCCGTCCAGCACCACCACCGTGCTGCCCACGGGCCAGACCTCCGGCATCAGGGCATCCGTGCCCGCCTGCCCGCGCAGCCGGCTCGACACCTCCCACACACCGGGCGAAATCAGCCGCGCTTGGGCAAATTGCAGCAACTCCCAACCCTCGGCCGAGCCATCGCCGATCGCCAACAGATTCGCCCCCGACATCAGCGCCTCCCACGTCGCCGATTTCAGGTTGCCGCCCTTGACGCGCAGCCGCAACGGTGCGCCGCGATCCCAAACTCCGGCGCGTGCTGCCGAAAGCGGGCTTAGCGTCACCCCCATCACTGCGGATTGGGCCAGCATCGCGTTCAGCGCATAGCCCCCCTCTTGCCCGGTCGAGGACCAGACCGCCGCAGCCCCCGGCCAAGGCGTCGCCGTCACGGCCAGCCAGGGCGCATGCGGCACCTCGTCCCCCCGCAAAAGCGGCAGGTCCAGAAAAACCGGCCAGACCGGGATCGGCGGCACAAAAGGCCGCAGCATGGCTTCACCCTCGACCACATGAGCGGGGCGATAGACCCCCGGCTCGACGCGCACCGCATCAACGGCGATCGCCGCCCCCCGTTCCACGCGGTCGATCCGCCAGCGTTTCGCCTCGGCCCGAGGCTCAACCAGCCGCACGACATCGCCCGGACCCAGATGCCCCAGCGAGGGCGGCAGGGCAAACCGCACCGCATCCCGCGCCACCGCCGCCTCCGACAGCCAGCGTTCGGCCAGCGCCCGCCCCTCGCCGCGCGTCAAGGCCATCGCCAGTTCGCTGTCCGAAACCGCCAGGAACTCGGCCCCCGGCATCATCGTCTCGGCGGTGCGCACAGCGTAATCGCCGCCCGCCTCGACATGGGTCAGCCGGATGCGGCCGACCATCTCGGCATCCGCCGCGCGCGAGACCTCGATCCCCTCGACCTCGTCGGTCAGTGCCATATCACCGGGACCAAGCTCAGCATCGATCCGCGCCCCGCGCATGACAAAGCGCAGCTCGCCGTCCCGCTCGACCGCGTCGAACCCATGCACCAGCATCAAGGGCTGCAAGGCCGCCCGCCCGCTTTCAGCCCCCGACAACGCATAGCCGCGCACCAGACCGCGCAAGCCCTGGGTATCAAAGGCACGCACGCCGGCCTCGCGACAGATCTCGGTCACCACATCGGCCAGCGGCACCGCGCCGGCACGACCATTCAGCCAATGCCCGCGTTGCCATGCCGGGCCATCCGACCACAAGTCGGTGCGGGCCGGAAAGGCCGGATAGGGCCGGGCGTCCCAGCACCAGACATGCGCGCGCGCCATATCGACCATCCGCCCCGGTCCGATCCGGCCATGGGCGGCGCGGATCGGGTTGTTGGCGGGGTCCGACCAGAATTCGGTCATCGCCCGCACATAGGCCGCCTGCATCGCATCGTCCCGCCGCCCGTCCGAGAAATAGGGCAGCATCGATTCCGAACTCATCGCATCCAGGAACTTGTTGGGCTGATTCGTGCCCTTGTCCAGCGCCGCACAACCCATTTCGGTGAACCAGACCGGTTTTGATCCCGGCACCCATGCGCTCGGCTGCACCTGCCGCACGCCGTCGATGCGGTCGTGGTGCCGGTTCTGCCACCAGCCCCGGATGTCCTTGTAGCGCCAGATCCAGTGTTCGTGATGCGCGCCGTCCCGGATTGGGGTGCGGATCTGGGCTTCGCGATCCGCGTCACTGGCGTAATACCAGTCATAACCCTCGCCGCCCGCGACATTTGCCAGCAGATAGCCGGGATTGTCGATCCGGTCCCAACCGGCGTCCAGGTGGTCCTCGCCCTCGCGCCAGTCGGACAGCGGCATGTAATTGTCGATGCCGATGAAATCGATGTTCTCATCCGCCCACAGCGGGTCCAGATGGAAATGCACATCGCCATTGCCGGGGTGATAGCCGAAATACTCCGACCAGTCGGCGGCATAGCCGATCCTGACCCCCTCGCCCAGAATGGCGCGCACATCCGCCGCCAGCCGCCGCAATTGCTCGACCGCCGGAAAGCGGTTCCCGGCACCCCGGATCTGCGTCAGCCCGATCATTTCCGAGCCAATCAGAAAGGCGTCGATCCCGCCCGCCGCCGCGCACAGATGCGCGTAATGCAGGATAAAGCGGCGATAGGACCATTCCGCAGGCCCGTTGTAACTGATCGTCTGGCCTTCACGTGAAAAATCACCGGCCTCGATGGTGCCGAAGAACCGCGCAACCTCCGCCTCGGCGGCAACGGTCCCGGCCAGACTGCCCTCGCATCCCGCGGCGATGCTTGTGGTGATCCTGCCACGCCATGGCATGACCGGCTGGTCCGCGGCCCCGCTCCAGGGATCGGGCCGGCCGTTACCGGCAAGCTGCTCCATCAGGATGAACGGATAGAACACCGCCTTGCGCCCGCTGTCTGCAATGGCCCGCAAGGCTTCGATCACCGAACCGTCGGCAGGCGTGCCGCCATAGATCGGCCGGTCCTCCACCCGCGCCACCTCGGTCGCCCCCTCGCGCCCGATTCCGCCCGCGCGCCAAGGCATCTCGCGACCATCGCGCGACAGGTCCTCGACCTTGGGCCGCACCGCGCATTCGCCGACCCGCAGGTCGTCTCCGAACCACGACACTACCAGTGAAACCGAGCCGACATTGGGCAGTTCCCGCCCGAGAATCCGCATCGAGGCCAGAAAATCGGTCGGCGCCATCGGCGTATTGTGGTTCACGACCTGCATCTCGCCCAGCCCCAGATCGCAGCCCACTGCCGTGGTTGCCAACGCATATTCGCCGGTGCCGGGGATCATGGCGACGGCGCGAACCTCGCGCGACAGGCCGCGCCCCTCACTGGCGGCCCGCGTCACCTCAAAGGACAGTTGCGGCACCCGGTTGCCCCATTTTTCCAGCGCCAGATCCTCGAAAACGACATAGGCGATGCCGCGATAGGCCGGGGCATCCTCGCCCTCTTGCGCGGCGATCGCCGGATCGGGCAGTTGCGCCTCGTCGCCCGGATAGACGCGCATGTTCAGATCGTCGGCCGCGATTTCCTCGCCATCCGCCCAAACCCGACCCACACCCAGGATCGGCCCCTCGCACAGCGCCAGTGCAAAGCTCAGCCGATAGCCGATCTCGGTCACGCTGGGACCCGAGCCCTTGCCCCCGCCATGGCTGCGCCGGGTCTCGACCAGCGGGCCGGCCCAGATGGCATGGCCCGGCACCCGCATCTGTCCCCAAACCCGCGGGATCGGCGTGCCTTCGCCCGCGGTCTGGATGCGCAGCCGGTCCACGCGCCCCGTCTCGACCGCCTTCGAGCCCGAGCCAAGCAGGCGCTGGTCGATATATCGGCCCAGCGTCGCCCCCACCGCCCGGCCGATGACGGCACCCGAAAGTCCCAGAACCGTGCCGCCAAAGCCTGCACCCAGCGATGCCCCGGCCGCCGCCAGCAGAATCGTCGCCATTGCGTCCCTACCTTTCCCTCAAACCGGCGGAAACCGGAACCGTCCCGCGATCCGCGCCCGCCAAGGCGCCGACAGCGGGCTTTCGACAACGCCATGCCGGTCATAGGCATGGACAAAGCTGGCGCCGTCGCCGGTTTGCGCCAATATTCCCATATGTTTGGCCACCGCCCCGGCCCGCATGCGAAAGACCAGCACATCGCCCGGACGCTCATCGGGGGCGGGCAGCAGAAACCGCGCCGCCCCCGCCAGCAGCAGCTCGATCCCGCCGACCTCGCCCCAATCCGGGGTATAGGCGGGCATAATTTCCGGCTCGGCGCCGAAAAATCCGCGCCAGATGCCGCGTACCAGACCCAGACAGTCCGCCCCCGCCCCCTTGACCGAACCCTGATGCACATAGGGCGTGCCGATCCACGCCCGGGCCGCAGCCACGACCGCCGCGCTCATCGATTCACCTTGGGCGCGATCAGCCAGTCCTCGGGCGGCAAATGCGGAAAGCCCCTGAAGTTCAGGTGGTTCAGGAATTTCATCCGGCAAGTCTCGCTGCGCCTGTCGCAACCGGCGATCAGCCGCACCCGATCGCCCGCCGCCGGCCCTATGCCCAGCGCGGTCCAAAGCTCGACCTCGCGCCGTGCCCCCGGCAAAGGCCGATCAGCCTTGACCAGACCCGACAGTCCTTCGGCAGCACCCAAACGCATCATCAGCTGGCCATGCTCGAACCAGCCGGGGTCATGGCCGTCCACACCGGACAGCACCAGCCGCTGCCCGTCCTCCACCATCTCGATCACGCCCTCAGCCCAATAGCCGGCCCGCGTCAGGTCGAACCGGCATTGCCCATCGCCCAGCGCCGCCGCACAATGCGGATGATAGACCCGGCCCTGCGCCTTATTCAAAGGCTCGGACAGCCCGCGCAACTCGGCGCGAAACGCCGCGCCGCTGCGCACCACCTCGCCCAGATGGCCGCGAAAGATCAGATGCCGGTTGCCCGTGTCGGTCCAGTCCACCTCCCACAACCGCACATCGGCGCCATCCCAGCGCCCGGCCATCACGTCGCGCTCGGTGATCGCCGTGTCCGACAGCGCCCCCACTGCCTCGCTGTTGTCCACCGACAGGCCGACGCTTTGCACCACCGCCCGCGCGCTCAGCCCGCTGTCGGGGCGAAAGACGATGCCCTCGAACATCAGGGTCCGGTCGTGGTCGGTAAAGCCCAGCACCATGCCGTCGCGTCGCGCGACCGCCCAGGCCCGCGCAATCGTCGGGGTCATATCCGCACCTCCACCACCGGGATCTGCGGCAGGTCGCCCGCCTGAAACGACGCGACCGAAACCGCGATCCGATCGGTATCAAAGCGCACCGGCACGTCGAACTCGAACCCCGCCGTCACGGCCGCCCCCTTCTCGGGTGGCGCGGCGAAACTCACCGTCCCCGACGTCGGATCGACATGGAAGTCGACCCCGGC
Source organism: Paracoccus methylovorus (assembly GCF_016919705.1). Lineage (NCBI taxonomy): Bacteria > Pseudomonadati > Pseudomonadota > Alphaproteobacteria > Rhodobacterales > Paracoccaceae > Paracoccus > Paracoccus methylovorus. The sequence goes on along the minus strand of NZ_CP070371.1, from coordinate 20,692 downwards.
GCGCAGCTCGACATTGCCGACACCGGCCAGCACCGTGCTTTCCACCGGCTTTGCCACCGGCCGCCAATAGCGCGCGGCCCCCGAGGCATAGGATTTGCGCAGCGCGAACGTCCGCAGCACCCCATCGCCCATGCCGATCTCCTGATCCTGAAAGGATACCGCAGCACTTGGGGCCGAGGATTTGTAATCCGCCCAATCCTTCCAGCGGAATCCGTGCATCTGACCCGCCCGCGCCTCGAAGAACGCGATCAGCGCCGCCACATCGTCCAGCGACCGCAACCCCAACCCCGCATCATAGCGCCGCCGCGAATGCGCCCAGGGGGTGCGCCGCTCCTCATGGCCGTTGGTCAGTGCGACGATCTCGGTCCGCCGCTCCGGCCCGCCGACGGAACCGAACGACAGGTTCGCCGGGAACCTGATCTCGTGAAATGCCATCCCGTCACCCGTTCCTTTCCCCGCGAGCCAGAAGCCGGCCCAACTGGGCGGCGATCTGGCTCTGGCTGCGATGGAACCCCGCCACATCGGGGGTCGAGACATTGAAGGTCACATTGACCGGCCGCCCGCCGCCCGATGCCGCCACGCCCAACCGCCCGTCAGAGCCTCGGCGCAGCGGCATGATCGCCTCGGCCCCGGCCTCGCCCATCAGCCCGGTCGCACCGCGCATCGGGAAAGGGGTCGGCTGGGTGACGATGCCGCCCTTGGCAAAAGGTATCACCCGCCCCTGCGCAAATGCCGCACCATCGGCAAAGGGCAGCACAGCCGAAGCGATGCCGTTCACCCCCTGCGCGATGGCGCCGGCCAGCGCCTGTTCGACAGGCTTCATCGCCACGGCGAATGCGCTTTCCGCCATGCTGCGCGCGATGCCTTTCAGCGCATCGCTCAGCTTCAGCCCGTCAAAGACCAGCCCGGAAAAGGCCCGGCGCAGCCCGCTGCCGATGCCCTGTGTCAGGGTGCCGACCTCGCGGTTGGTGTAAAGCATCGCCTGTCGCAACCGCGCCAGTTCGGCGTCGAATTCCGCCGCCAGCCGCGCATTTTGTTCAAAGCTCTTGCCCAGCGCGACGGGATCATCCTCGTCCAGCCGGTCGAAACCGTCTTTGCTCACGACGGTCCTCCTTTTTCATTGTGCTGTTTCAGGGGCCGGTCGGGATAGCGCGCCGCCAGCTCGGTCAGCCGCGCGCGCGTCATTGCCCCGCCCCGTCCCGCCGCAATGCCCAGCATCAGCGCCAGTTCGGCCGGGGTCAGCGCCCAGAACTCGTCCGGCCGCAACCCCAGCCCACCCATGCGGACCGGCCCAAGGCCAAGGCGCAAAAGCCCGGACCAGTCCAGCCCTCCGGTCATGCCTCCTCGACCCGAAAGGCCCGCGCCAGTAGCGCCGCCGCCGCATGAGCCGCACCCACGGGCCCGCCGCGGATCTCGGCTGCCGCCAGATCGTCCATACCGCCCGGCCAGCCGCAGCCGCGAAGACCCGCGACCAGCACCGCCATCACGTCGCGACTGGAAAACCGCCCGCCTTCAAAGCGTTCGACCAGCGCGATCATGCTTTCAGCACCCAGATCGGCCTCCAGCCCTGCCAGGGCGCCCAGCGTCAGCCGGGCGACATGGCGCTGCCCGTCCAGCCAGATCCCGACCTCACCCGCCAGCGGATTGGCCATTTCAGAACGCGGCAAAGCTGATCGCGCCCGCGCTTGCCATGGAAATCTCATATGTCGCCTCGCCGTTGTAACTGCCCGCATATTCCAGCGAAGTGATCTGGAAAGGCCCCTCGACCGTTCCGAAATCCGGGATCACCACCTGAAAACGCGGCACCTCGCCGTCAAAGAACACCTGCCGCGCGCGTTCGTCCGTGGTCCCGTCCCGGAACACCCCGGACCCCGAGACCGAGGCCGACCTGACCCCCGCACCCGCCAAAAGCTCGCGCCAGCGGCCCGCGCTTTCCAGACTGGTCACGTCCACCGTCTCGGCGTTGAATCCCAGCCGGGTCGCACGCAGGCCCGCGATGGTTTCGAAATGCCCGTCGCCGGTCATGTCCATCTTGATCAGCAGGTCGCGTCCGTTCTGCACCGCCATATCCGTCACTCCTCAACCCAGATCGATGCGCGCGCGAAAGGTCAGGTCGACCCGCCGCCCCGCGCCGTTTTCCACCCGTCGCGCCCGGGCGCGCAGGAACCACAGCCCCGCCAGACGCCCGCGATCCAGCGCGATGGCCGCCGTCTCCAGCGCCTCGCTGACCGCGACCGCAGCCGCCTTGACGGCGCCGAAACCGCCCGCCGCATCGGACCCCGACAGGACCGAGACGACGAAATCATGCACCGCCCCCGCCGCCGTCACGTCGCCGGCATCGCGCACCTCTTCGGGACCCAGCGCGACATAGGGTCCCGCCGGGGCCGCCACCGGCATCGCGTCATAGATCGCATCGCCCACCAGACCCTGCAGCGCCGCATCCTCGCGCAGCACCCGATAAACCGCCGCCTGCAACGCGGCCGTTCCCCGATAGCTCATGCCGGGGCCTCCTCTTTCGCCACGCAAACCAGCCAGCGACCGGCAGGGTCGCTTTCCGCAACCGCCTTGATGCGGAACCGGCGCGCATCCGCGCCCTCGCCCAGCCGCAACCGCTGCTTGGGTCGGGGACGCCTAGGATCGCCCGCAGGCGCCGCCCGGACGGTGATCCGCCAGTTCACCACGCTCAAGGCTCCCACCTCGGCAGAGCGTTCGGCCCCCGCACCCGACCGCATCTCGGCCCAGACGCGACAGACCGGCTGCCACGACAGCGCAAATCCCCCCATCCCATCGGGCATGCGGGCCGCGGATTCGATGACCAGAGGCACCGTCAGCCGCGGCGCGCTCATACCCGGCCGCGCGAATTGCCGCGCCCTCCCAGCACCCGCACCGACCGCCAGCGTTCGATCAGCGCGCTGACGCCAAAGGGCATCGCGCCTTGCGCAGCCTCAAAGGTGCGGTCTTCGTGATAGCGCGCGGCCAGCATCAGAACCGCCTGCGCCAGATCGGCCGGCACCTGCGGCCACTCTGGCCCGAAACCGGCCTGAAAGGTGATCGCGGCAAACCCGCCCAAGGGGACGGCGGGCAAAAACACCCCCACCGGCTCCAGCACCGGCCGCTGCATATCCGGCACCAGCCGATACCTTGCCGGGTCAAGCGCGGTGACCGCGCCCGCCGCATCCGCGATCTCGACCCGCTCCACGGATGAGACCGGCGCCAGCGGCAGCGGCTGGCCTGCCGGATCGCGCCATTCCTCCAGCCGCAGCCGAAACTTGCGCGCCAGCAGCACCTTGCCGGTGCGCGCCTCGATGGTGGCGATCGCGGCGCGCAAAAATCCCACCAGCGCCGCATTCTCGGCCGCATCATCAGCCGTGCTAAAACCCGTCCCCAGCCGCAGATGGTCCCGCAGCCCCACGACGGGCAGCGCGCCGGCCTCGGACGCCGTCAACTCCACAAGCATCATCATCCTCACTCCCGTTCACAGGGATGCCGCATCCTCTGGACGAAAAGGGGGCCGCGCATGTCCGCCCTCGCGCGCGCGGACAGTTGCACTTGCCGGTAAGGCGGACATCGGCCGCGCGGCCCCCGCTTCGGCCCCCGGTCAGCCGAAGATCATCAGCTTGACGGCACGGGCATCGGTGACACCGCCGCCGACGCGCTTGGTGGCATAGAACAGCACATGCGGCTTGGCCGAGAACGGATCGCGCAGCACCCGCAGATCCGGTCGCTCGACGATGGTATAGGCCGATCCGAAATCGCCAAAGGCGATGGAAAGCGAGCTCTTGGCGATATCGGGCATGTCCTCGCAGACCAGCACCGGATAACCCAAAAGCTGCGCCGGCTGACCCATGGCAAGCGAATCCGCCCACAGGAAGCGGCCATCGGCATCGCGCATCTTGCGCACGGCGGCGGCGGTTTTCGAATTCATCACGAAGGTCGCATTGGCACGGTATTGCGCCCCCAGCGCGTAAACCAGATCGATCAGCGCATTGGCCGGGTTGTTGGCAGCTAAGTCGCCGTCCCCGCCCGAAGGGATGGTGCCGATTTCCCCGTTATCCGCCGTGCCGTTCGGAGCCTTCGCATGGGTCAGAAATCCCTGGGGCTTGTTCACCCCATCGCCGTTGACAAAGGCCGTGGCCTCGGCGCGGGCGAATTTCTCGGCGATGCGGCCGGCAAGCCAGGTTTCGACGTCAAAGGCCGCGTCGTCCAGCAATCGCTGGCTGGCCTTGGGCATGGCGGACAGCTCATGCACCGGGATCACCACGCGCTGCACGGTGGGGCTGCCGGTCTCGGTTTGCGCGGTCGCCTCGCTGGCCCAGCCGTGGGCGATGTCGCCCATGTCGACCAGCACCTCATAGCTGGCCGATTCCACCGTCACGACATTGGCCACACGCCGCAACGAGGCGGTCAGGTTCAGCGCCTCCTGCACCTGCATGGCCACGGTCGGCGCCACCAGAAACCCCCCGTCCGAGGTGGTGGTCATCGCCTTACCCTCCAGCGGCAGGCCGCGCAGCGCGCCATCGTCGCCATGCCGGACATAGGCGTCAAAGGCCTTCTGATGCGGCGCGCCCACGTCGGCCTCGACCGACAAAGGGGCGCGGGTGCGGGAAATCGTCTTGCGGTCCAACATGCTCATACGTTCTTCCTGTGCTTCCAGTCGTTTCTCGATCCCGGTGCGGAATGCCTTCAGCTCTTGGACAAAGCCCAGCATCTCGGCCCCCAGATCGCCGGGCATGTCCGCCCCGGCCGCGGCTTTCACCTCGGTCATAATCCCCTCCGTTTTGGTGAAATCACTCGGCGCGCAGCGCCAGCGCAGCGGCCCGAAAGGCCGCCGCCATCTCGCAGGCCCGGTCGGATTTCTGTGCGACCCGCGCCTCGGTCAGCATGGGAAAGGTGACCAGCGACACCTCCCACAGTTCGACCTCGCAAAGCCGGCGACGACCCTGGCCGTCGCGCTCGGCCCGGATGGTGCGATAGCCGATGGACAGCCCCTCGATGGCCCCCGCCGCCACCAGCGCCGCCGCCTCGCGGGCCTGCGAGATCTCGGGCAAAAGCCGCCCCCTGACCCACAACCCCTTCTCGTCCTCGCGGATCTCGTCCCAGATGCCGATGGGTCGGGCGGGATCGTGCTGCCACAGCATCCGCACCCTGCCGCCCCGCCCCGCCAGCCGTTTCAGGCTGGCGGCATAGGCGCCGCGCGCCACGATGTCGCCGCCCTGATCGGCCACGCCGAACAGGCTGGCATAGCCCTCGATCCGCGAACCGTCCGAGACCAGAGCGGCCCCCGCGGCATATTTCAGTTCAAGCCCGTAATCCTTCGAACTCACCTCACCCTCCTTTCGGCGCATATTCCAGAATGGATTGAACCGCCTGCGTCAGGATCACCGCGACGACGCCATAGACGGTCATCCACAAGCGCCGCTCCAACCCCTCGATCAGCGCCTCGATGCGTTCCAGCCGGCGCTCGACCTGGGCGAATTGCAGCGCCATGATCCGCTCTTGCGTGTCGAACCTCTGGTCATGCCAGTCAAAGGGCTCCTTCACGAAACGCGAGCCCTCCATCTCATCCCTCCGCATCTGGCATCAGCGGCGGCAAACCCAGCGCGGCGCGCTTTTCGGCCTGGGTCAAAAACGTCGCCTCGCCGATGCGTCGCCACTGGTTTTCGCGCTCGCCTGCCAGCGCCGGCACCTGATCGGGATCGGCGTGCAGATCGACCTCGGCCCCCAGATGCTCGGAAAGCCACCAGGCGACGGCACTCGCCACGCGCGAAACCAAAGGCAGGACAGTGAGCCGGTAAAAAGCCCGATGCGCCTCGGCGTAATTGGCATAGGTGGCCTCGCCCGGAATGCCGATCAGCATCGGCGGCACGCCAAAGGCCTGCGCAATCTCGCGCGCGGCAGCCAGCTTGGTCTCATGGAACTCCATGTCGCTGGGCGAAAACCCCATCGGCTTCCAGTCCAGCCCCCCCTCCAGCAACATCGGCCGCCCGGCATTGCGCGCACCCTGATGATGCATCTCCATCTCGGTCACCAGCCGGTCATATTGGTCCGGCGACAGACTGCCCTGTCCGTCGGCGCCCTTGTAGACGATGGCGCCCGAAGGCCGCGCCGCATTGTCCAAAAGCGCCTTGGACCAGCTTGATGCGCTGTTGTGCACATCCACCGCCACCGCCGCCGCCTGCATGGGCGACAGCCCATAGTGGTCGTCCAGCGGATGAAAGCTGCGGATATGACAGATCGGGTCGGGACTGCCCGCCATGTCGAAACGGTATTTCCGCCCGCCGACGGCATATTCATAGGCGACAGGCCAGCCATCCGGCCCCGGCACCACCGCCATCCGGTCCGAGCGCAATACATGCAGCTCGGCCGGCAGCCCCTTGGCGCGCTCGCCGACCGCCTCCAGATAACCGTCGCCGCTCAGCAGGATCTGACCGAACAGCGCTTCAAACAATTCGGCCCGCCCCTGCCCGGGATTGGGCCGTCGCAGCAGATCCAGCACCGGATGGGCGTCATAGCGCCGCTCGCGGTCCTGACATATCAGCGGCACCGCAGCCGCTGCCTCGGCAATCAGACGCACGGCACGAAACCCTACCGGATTGCCGGCAAAACCCGACCGCATCAGGCTGACCGTATCGCGCGGCGACCACACGACCCGCCCCGATCCCGCTGCCAGCGCCACCACCTTGCCGGCGGCGCTGGCCTTCGTCTCGCAAGGGTCTGCCACCAACGCCGCCGACCCCGCTCCCCGTCCAAACCAGGGAAATGCCATGGTTTCCTCCTGAAATCCCAAGAAAAAAGGGGGCGCCCTCCGGCAACCCCTCGCGGACCCCAAGGCCCATTCTTCCGTGTCCAAATATCCCGGGGGAACGCCCCCGGGGCCCCATCAAGGGGCCGCGGGGGCGTGGGGGCAGAGCCCCCTAAATCCCCCGCACCGCCGGCCGCAGATGCCGTGCTGCAGGGGCAATCATCAATTCATGGATCGCCCAGACCAGCGCATCCACCCGATCAGGCGAACCCTTGCCGTCATAGCCCGCAACGGTCATGCGGCACATCTGGTCCTCCAGCGCGCCCAGCCCCCGCAGGTGATGCACGCGCCCCTGCTCGTATAGCGCCGCGACCGGCTCGGCCCGCAACCCCTTGCCGCGCCCGGCGCGCAAGGCCCGGAACGGCACCAGCGGGTCGATCTGGCGGATCACGCTCTCGACCAGATCGCCGCCTTGATTGACCTCGGCCACCAGCCGCTCGGCGCCATGCCTCTGCATGGCCGCGATGGCCGCTCGCGCCCAATCCGCAGGCCCGCCCCGGACCGAGGCATCCTCCAGCACATAGGCCCGCCATTGCGTCACCGGCCCCTCGGCAACCACCCCGGCAACCACGATGCCGCATTCGTCCGAAGCCGCCCCACCCGTCACCGACGGATCGACCGCGACGACGATCCGCGACAGCTTCGGCGCGGCCTCGATCCGGCAGCGTTCCAGCGTGGCAGCGGTCCAAAGCGCGCCCTCGACATCCTCCAGCAGCAGCCCCTCCAGTTCCTGCCGCCCCAGCCGCGTGCCGGCATAGCGCGCCTGAACCTCGGCCAGAAAGCTCTCGGCCAGATAGGCGCGATTCGCCTCGGTCGGCGCATGCGTCGTCACGGTCGAGGCATTGCGCAGGATCCGTTTCAGCACCGCGACGTTCTTCGGCGTGGTGGTGACGACCTGCTGCGGATGCGGGCCAAGACGCAGGGCGAATTGCAGCATGTCCCAGCATTCCTCGGCCTTTCGCCACTTGGCCAGTTCATCGACCCATGCCGCATCGAACTGCGGCCCGCGCAGCGCCTCGGGCTCATGGGCCGAAAACAGTTGCACGGTGGCCCCGTTCGGCCAGACCAGCCGGCGCCGTCCCGCCTCCCAAACCGGGCGGCGATCGGGCGGGGAACAGGCCAGAATGCCGGATTCCCCGAACACCATCACGTCGCGGGCCTGATCCAGCGTCTCGCTGACCAACGCCACCCGGCGCGCCCGGCCGGGGGCATCGGGGTTCGCCCCTTCGACCTGCGCGCGCACCCATTCGGTGCCGGCGCGGGTCTTACCCGCGCCACGCCCGCCCATGATTACCCAGGTCTTCCAGTCGCCCTCGGGCGGCAGTTGATGCGGCAGCGCCCAGAACTCGAAAAGCCAGGGCAGGCTGGCCAGAGCGTTATCGCTCAGCCCCTCCAGAAACCCGTCAACTTCCCGAGGCTCGGCGCAGGCAAGCCAGGCGGCGCCCGATTTCATCTCGTGCCGCGACAAGGTCGAGTGCGCCTGCACCGACCCGTCCGGCAGCATCCTTGCGAAGCTTGTCAACCTTGCTCCTTTCCTCCAGCACCATCTGGGTCGCGGCCCGCAGGTCGCGCACCAGCCGGGCGGATTCTTTCAACTCATCCGTCTCACCGGCCTCGATCTTCTGCCGCAGCCGGTTCAGCTCTTGCGCATAGGACCGAAACAGCCCGTCCGCGATCTCCAGCACGTTGACGTCCGGTGCCGACGTCGCACCGGGCGCAAAAGGCCCTTCCGGTGCCTTAGGCCCCGGATCGAAACTCATGGTCATTCTTGATCGTCCTGCCCTCGTGTGCCTGTCCGCACGAGCGAGACATGAAAAAAGCGGCCCAAGGTCACTTGACCCGGCCGCTTGCCCATCTCTCCCAGCATGGGTGATTTCTACTTCAGGGCGTTCGCAAAGTCAATGTAAAACCCAAGGTTGCGCAAAATCACACCGATTTATCGCCTGAAAACAACTGGATAACCGGCGCAGCGCTCTACCGCACGCTTTGCGCAACGGGGGCGATTTCGCCCCCGCGCCCGTCCTAGTCGCCCTGAACCGGCGACAGCGGCTCTCCGCGTTGCCGTTCGATCTCGCGCCAGCGGGCGACGTTGCGGTTATGCTCTTCCAATGTGCGGCCGAATGCATGCCCGCCCGAGCCGTCGGCCACGAAGAACACGTAATCCGTATCCTCCGGGTCCAGCGCCGCCTCGATGGCGGCACGGCCGGGGTTGGCGATCGGCGTCGGCGGCAAGCCGTCGATCTGATAGGTGTTATAGGGCGTGCGCCGCCGCAGCTCGGACCCGCGAATGCCGCGATCCAGCACGCCCTTGCCCTCGGTGATGCCATAGATCACCGTCGGGTCGGTCTCCAGCCGCATCCCCTGCCGCATCCGGTTGACGAAAACGCTGGCCACCACCCGGCGCTCATCGGGCTGGCCGGTTTCCTTTTCGATGATCGAGGCCATGATCAGCGCCTCCTCCGGGGTCGCATAAGGCAGATCCGCCTCGCGCTTTTCCCAGGCCGAGGCCAGGATTGCCGCCTGCCGCCGCTCCATCTCGGCCAGAAGCCCGGCGCGATCGGCGTTTTTCTCGACGTCATAGGTGTCGGGCGCCAGACTGCCCTCGGCGGGAATCTTTGAGACCTCGCCCCCCAGGAATCCGGCCTGTTTCAGGCCCTCGACCACCTGCCAGCTCGTGACGCCCTCGGCGACCAGAATGCGCAGCCGCGCATCCGGCTTGGCTTCGGCAGCGGCGATGACTTCGGGCGCGGGCTCGGTGGCGGGGTTGTATTTCGCCTGCTCCGCAAAGACCCCGGTTTCGTTGTCCATATCGCGCAGAATTACCGAGTTTTCACGCACCCCGACGCGGAACAGCACCTCGGTCCCGCAACTGCTGGGGCCACCAGCGGTGATGACCCGAACCACATCCTCCATGCTGGAATGCGGCGGCATCAGGTAGGACCCGAATTTCAGATCGCGCGACTTGCCCTGATAATCCGCCCCGGCCCGGAACACATAGGCGCTGGAGACCACACCCTGCTCGGCCAGTTGCTGGCTGACCGCGTTCAGGCTGGCGCCGGGGGCGACACGGACACAGGCTGCCACCGCGGCTGGGCCGGGCTTGCTGTATTCATGCTTGCCCCAGGCGACGGCCGCTGCGACCGCGATCAGGATCACGATCAGCAGCGTCAGGAAGTTCGACGCGATATTGCGCCAGATCATTCCTTGACCCGCCCCATCACCAGACTGGCGTTGGTGCCGCCAAAGCCAAAGCTGTTGGACAGCACGTAATCCACCTTGCGCCGCACGGCGGCATTGGCGGCCAGGTCGATGGGGGTCTCGCGCGCCTGGTCGTCAAGGTTGATGGTGGGCGGGCAGATCTGATCGCGCAGCGCGAGGATGCAGAAAATCGCCTCGACCGCGCCGGCCGCACCCAGCAGGTGCCCGATGCTCGACTTGGTCGAGGACATCACCACATCGCCCGCCGCATCGCCCAAAAGCCGCTCGACCGCGCCCAGTTCGATCACGTCCGCCATGGTCGAGGTGCCATGCGCATTGATATAATCCAGATCGCCCGGCGACAGGTTCGCGCGCTTCAGCGCGTTCGTCATGCTGCGGAAACCGCCATCGCCGTCCTCGCTGGGGGCGGTGATGTGATAGGCGTCGCCCGACAGGCCATAGCCCAGCACCTCGGCATAGATCTTCGCGCCGCGCGCCTTGGCGTGTTCGTATTCCTCCAGCACCACGACGCCGGCGCCCTCGCCCATGACGAAACCGTCGCGGTCCTCGTCCCAGGGGCGGCTCGCGGCCTTGGGGTTGTCCTCGCGCTTGGTGGACAGCGCCTTGCAGGCGTTGAATCCGGCAATGCCGATTTCGCAGATCGGGCTTTCGGTGCCGCCGGCAATCATTACATCCGCGTCATCCAGCATGATCAGCCGCGCCGCGTCGCCGATGGCATGCGCACCGGTCGAGCAGGCGGTGACAACCGCATGGTTCGGCCCCTTGAAGCCAAACCGGATCGAGACCTGACCCGAGACCAGATTGATCAGCGCGCCGGGAATGAAGAACGGCGACACCCGTTTCGGCCCGCGTTCCTTGATCAGCACCGCCGTATCGGCGATCGAGCTTAGCCCGCCGATGCCCGAACCGATCATGACGCCGGTGCGCTGGCGCTCTTCCTCGTTGGCGGGCTCCCAACCGGAATCCCTGACCGCCTGAGTGGCGGCGGCCATGCCGTAAAGGATGAAGTCATCGACCTTGCGCCGGTCCTTGGGCTCCATCCAGTCGTCGGGGTTGAACGTGCCGTTCGAGCCGTCTCCAAAGGGCAACTCGCATGCGTATTTCGTCGTCACGTCCTTGGTGTCGAACCGCGTAATCGGTCCGGCGCCGGATTCTCCGGCCAGAAGCCTCGTCCAGGTCTCCTCGACCCCCGAGGCCAGCGGCGTGACCATCCCCAGTCCGGTGACGACAACTCTGCGCATGCACGGGCTCCCTTCGCAACGCTCAATCGGGCAGGTTCTACACGCCCCCCGCCGCCCGCGCAACGCAAAGCGCCGCGACTGCGGCGGGGCCCCGCCCGTGGATCAGTCGGAATGAAAGTCCGGCTTGCGCTTTTCGATGAACGCCCGCATGCCCTCGCGCTGGCCAGCGGTGCCGAACAGCCGGTGGAACAGCCGCCGTTCCCACGCGACGCCCTCGGCCAGCGAAAGCTCGTCGGCGCGCATCACCGCCTCGCGCGCCAGCCGGGTGGCAGGCCGCGAATAGCCGGCGATCTGCCGGGCCGCCGCCATCGCCTCTTCGACCACCTGCGCATCGGGCACGACGCGGGCGACCAGCCCGGCGCGCAGCGCCTCGGCCGCGTCCATCATCCGGCCGGTCAGGTGCAGGTCCATGGACAGCGCCCGCCCGATCAGCTTGGTCATGCGTTGCGTGCCGCCCATGCCGGCGATCACGCCCAGCTTGACCTCGGGCTGGCCGAATTTCGCGCCCTCGCCGGCAATGGCGAAATCACACATCATCATCAATTCGCAACCACCACCCAGCGCATAGCCGTTTACGGCGGCGATCTTGGGCGTGCGGGTGGCGGCGAAGCGGTCCCAGATCGCAAAGAAATCCGCCTCGACCATGTCTTCGGCCGTCTTTTCGACCATTTCCGAGATATCCGCCCCGGCAGCAAACGCCCGGTCCGAGCCGGTGATGACAATCGCCCCCACGCCCTTGTCGGCATCCAGCGCCACCGCCGCCGCTGTCAGTTCCTCGGCCAGCGCCGAGTTCAGCGCGTTCAGCGCCTCGGGCCGGTTCAGGCGGATCAGCGCCACCCGGCCCTCGCGCGTGATCTGGATCAGTTCAGCCATGCTCCCCTCCCTCACAGGTTGCGGGCGATGACGAGGCGCTGAACCTCGCTCGTGCCCTCATAGATCTGGGTCACGCGCACGTCGCGATAGATGCGCTCGACCGGGTAATCCGCCAGATAGCCATAGCCGCCATGCAGCTGGATCGCCGCCGAGCAGACCTTTTCCGCCATTTCCGAGGCGAAAAGCTTGGCCATGCTGGCCTCGGTCAGGCAGGGCTTTCCGGCCTCGCGCAGCATGGCCGCGCGCAGCACCATCAGCCGCGCCGCGTCGATCTGCGTCGCCATATCGGCCAGCTTGAAGGCCACCGCCTGATGTTCGATGATCGGCTTGCCAAAGGTGATGCGTTCGCGCGCATAGGCCAGCGCCGCCTCATATGCGCCGCGCGCCATGCCCACCGCCTGCGAGGCGATGCCGATGCGGCCGCCTTCAAGGTTGGACAGCGCGATGCGATAGCCCTCGCCCTCTTCGCCCAGCCGGTTTTCGACCGGCACCCGCATATCGGTGAATGCCAGCGCGCAGGTGTCCGAACTGTGCTGGCCCAGCTTGTGCTCGACCGAGACGACCTCGTAGCCCGGCGTGTCGGTCGGCACGATAAAGGCGGAAATCCCCTTCTTGCCCGCTGCCGGATCGGTGACCGCGAACACGATCACGACAGAGCCGTTCTTGCCGCTGGTGATGAACTGCTTGGCCCCGTCGATGACATAATGATCGCCGTCGCGCCGGGCCTTGGTGCGCAGGTTCGAGGCGTCCGAACCGGCATGCGGCTCGGTCAGGGCAAAGCCGCCGATCCATTCGCCCCCGGCCATCTTCGGCAGGAACCGGGCCTTCTGCTCATCGGTGCCAAAGCGCAGGATCGGCACGCAACCGACCGAGCTGTGCACCGACATGATGGTCGAACACGCGCCATCCGCCGCCGCGATCTCTTCCAGCGCCAGCGCATAGGCGACCGCGCCGGTTTCCGACCCGCCATGCGCCTCGGGCACCAGCATGCCCAGAAAACCCAGCTCGCCCATTTCCGTCAGCTCGTCGCGCGGAAAGGCGTGCGCGCGGTCCCGCGCCGCCGCACCCGGCGCCAGCCGTTCCTGCGCGAACTCGCGCGCGGCGTCGCGGATCTGTTCCTGTTCCTCGGTCAGCATCACTGGATCCTTTCGATGGCCACCGCCGTGGCCTCGCCACCGCCGATGCAAAGCGAGGCGATGCCGCGCTTGCCCCCATGCGTCTCCAGCGCCGCCAGCAGCGTGACCAGCACCCGCGCGCCCGATGCGCCGATGGGATGACCAAGCGCGCAGGCGCCGCCATGGATGTTCACCGCGTCATGCGACAGGCCAAGGTCGCGCATCGCCGCCATGGTGACCACGGCAAACGCCTCGTTGATCTCGAACAGGTCGTAATCGCCAAGCTGCGTCCCGGTGCGTTCGGTCAGCTTCCTGATCGCCCCGATGGGCGCGGTGGCAAACAGGCTGGGCTTGTCGGCATGGGTGGCATGGCCAAGGATGCGGGCACGCGGGGTCAGCCCGCGCCGCTCGGCCTCCGAGGCGCGCATCAGCACCAGCGCCGCCGCCCCGTCCGAGATGGACGAGGCATTCGCCGCCGTCACCGTCCCGTCCTTGCGGAAGGCGGGCTTCAGGGTCGGGATCTTGTCCAGCCGCGCCTTGCCCGGCTGCTCGTCCACGCTGACCACGGTTTCACCGCCGCGGCCCTTGACCGTCACCGGCGCGATCTCACCCACGAAATGCCCGGCGGCGATCGCCTTTTGCGCCCGCGTCAGCGAGCTGATGGCGAATTCGTCCTGCGCCTCGCGGGTGAACTGATACGCCTCGGCGCAATCCTCGGCGAATGTGCCCATCAGGCGGCCCTTGTCATAGGCGTCCTCAAGCCCGTCCAGGAACATGTGGTCCAGCACCTGCCCATGCCCCATGCGATAGCCCGACCGCGCTTTCGGCAGCAGATAGGGCGCGTTCGACATGCTCTCCATGCCGCCCGCGACCACGACATCGGCGGAACCGGCAAGGATCAGGTCATGCGCCAGCATCGCCGCCTTCATGCCCGAGCCGCACATCTTGTTCACGGTCGTCGCACCGGCGCCCAGCGGCAAGCCGGCACCCAGCGCCGCCTGCCGGGCCGGGGCCTGCCCCTGACCGGCGGGCAGCACGCAGCCCATGATGATTTCCTGCACCGCCTCGGGCTCCAGCCCGGCCAGCGCCGCCCGGATCGCCGTGGCGCCCAGCACCGAGGCCTCGACGCCGGCGAAATCGCCCTGAAAGCCGCCCATCGGCGTGCGGGCCAGTCCGGTGATGACAATGGGGTCCTTGTCCATGCCGATACTCCTTGTTTTCGGGGCCTGTTACTTGGGGGCCATGCGCAGCGCGCCATCCAGCCGGATGACCTCGCCGTTCAGCATCTGGTTTTCCACGATATGACGCACCAGCGCGGCATATTCCGCAGGATTGCCCAGACGCGGCGGGAAGGGCACGTTGGCGCCCAGACTGTCCTGTACCTCTTGCGGCAGGCCGGCCATCATCGGCGTGGCAAAGATGCCCGGAGCAATGGTGACGACCCGGATGCCATGCCGCGCCAGCTCGCGCGCGGCGGGCAGGGTCAGCGCCGCGACGCCGCCCTTGGAGGCGGCATAGGCCGCCTGCCCGATCTGCCCGTCAAAGGCCGCGACCGAGGCGGTGTTGACGATCACCCCCCGCTCGCCGCCCTCGCCCGGCTCATTCCTCGACATGGCGTCGGCAGCCAGCCGCAGCATGTTGAAAGTGCCGATCAGGTTGATCTGGATGGCGCGGGCGAAGCTTTCCAGCCCATGCGGCCCCTCGCGCCCGACGATCTTTTCGCCCGGCGCGACGCCCGCGCAGTTCACCAGCGCGTCGATGTGGCCAAAGACGTCCAGCGCCGCCTTGACCGCCGCCTCGCCCTCGGCCGCGCTGGTCACGTCGGTTTTGACGTAACGCACCGCATCGCCCAGTTCCGCCGCCATCGCCTCGCCGGCCTGCGCGTTCACGTCCAGCAGAACCGCACGCGCGCCAGCCGCAACCGCCATACGCGCCACGGCCGCGCCAAGGCCCGAGCCTGCGCCGGTAATCAGAAATGTCTTGTTCTCGATCTGCATGGGCTTTCCTCAGTTCCGCGCCTGTTTCTCGACTTCCGCCTTGCGCAGGATAAAGCGCTGGATCTTGCCGCTGGGCGTCTTGGGCAGATCCTCGACAAAGTCGATCATCCGGGGATAGGCATGGGCCGACAAGCGTTTCTTGACATGCTGCGAAAGTTCCTCGCGCAGCGCCTGCGTGCCCTCGACGCCCTTGGCCAGCACCACGAATGCCTTGACGATCTCGGTCCGTTCCGGGTCGGGCACGCCGACCACCGCCGCCTCGATCACGGCAGGATGCTCGATCAGCGCGCTTTCCACGTCGAACGGCCCGATCCGATAGCCCGACGATGTGATCACATCGTCCGACCGCCCGATAAAGCTGATCGACCCGTCCGGCTCGAACTCCACGGAATCGCCGGTGCGGTAATAGCCCCCCGCCAAGGCCGGGGTGGACTGGTTCAGATAGCCCGAGAACCACATCAGCGGCGATTGTTTCATGTCGATGGCCAGCACGCCGGGCTGGTTCGGGCCCAGTTCGTTGCCCTCGTCGTCCAGCACCACGATGCGATAGCCCGGCATCGCCAGCCCGGCCGAACCGGGACGCACCGGATGGTCCAGCCCGTGGTGGTTGTTCACGCACATGCCCATCTCGGTCTGGCCGTAATGGTCATGGATCGGCACCGAAAGATGTTCGTTGAACCAGCGGATGATCTCGGGGTTCAGCGGCTCGCCGGCGGAACTGACCACGCGCAGCCGCCCCTTGACCCCGGCAGCCGCCTCTGGCCCCGCCGCGATCAGCAGCCGGAATGCGGTCGGCGACCCGGCAAGGCTGGTGACGCCCATGCGGTCGATGATGCGATAGGTCGATTCCGCCGTGAAACCACCCTCGAAAAAGATCGTCGGCTGGCCCAGCAGCAAAGGCCCGGTCAGCGCATAGTAAAGCCCGTAAGCCCAGCCCGGATCGGCGATGTTCCAGAACACGTCGTCTTCGTGCAGATCGACCGCGTTGCGCATATAGGCGCCAAAGGCCAGCAGTGCCCGAAGCGGCACCGGCACGCCTTTGGGCAGGCCGGTGGTGCCCGAGGTGGACATCATCATGAACAGGTCTTCGTCGCGCCGCATCACCGGCTCGAACTGGTCCGAGGCCGTGGCCAGCGCCTCGCGGAAATCGATGTCGCCCGGGGCCAGCGCCTCGCCCTCGCCGCGAACGGTCGCAACCTGCGGGCAGTCCTCGACCTCGTCCAGCTTGGCGCGGTTGGCGGTGTTGGTGACCACCAGCTTGGCGCCGCTGGTTTTCAGCCGATGCTCGATCGCCTTGGGGCCAAAGGCGGTGAACAGCGGCTGATAGACCGCACCCAGCCGCCACGCGCCCAGAACCACCGCGACCAGTTCGACGGCGCGCGGCAGCAGGCCCGCCACCACGTCGCCGGGCCGGATGCCCTTGTCGCGGAACAGGTTGGCCGCCCGCGCCGACATCGTGCGCAGGTCCTCGAACGTATATTCCGTCAACTGCTCATCCGCCGACAGGCAGCGCAGCGCCACCCGGTCGTCGCCGCAATGGCGGTCGCAGCATTCGACGCAGGCATTCAGCCCCGTCTCCAGATCGCCGCGCAGCCCGGCGATGGCATCTTCGATACGGAATTGCGCCACGGCTTGATCATAGCCGGGCCGCAGCCGGGACGGGGTCGTCACAGACATATCTTTCCTCCTCAAAACTCTCCGCTTGCGCGTCTCCACGAGTTTGGCGGCAGGTTACCCGGCGCCGCATTGCAAACAATGCCATTCACGGCCAGAATATGTGATCGGTTTTGCAATAAGGCGCGCCATGGAACGCCGCACCATCACCACCGGCTTTGTCGAGGACGCGCTGGATTGCCTGCACCGGCGCGGCCTTGACCCGGCCCCGCTGCTCGCGCGCGCCGGCATCGACCCCGCGCTTGGCGATCCGGTCTCGAACCTGCAATACGGCAAGCTCTGGCTGGCCATCACCGAGCTGATCGGCGACGAGTTCTTTGACGAAGCCGCGCGCCCCATGCGTCCCGGCAGCTATCAACTGCTGTGTCAGGCGGTGTTGCACGCCGGCACGCTGGAACGCGCGTTGCGCCGGGCGTTGCTGTTTCTGGCCGTGGTGCTGGACGATCCGGTCGGGGAACTGCGCCTGCGCGAAGGCCAGGCCGAGATCGTGCTCAGGGACCTTGGCCCGCCGCGCCGCGCATTCGCCTATCGCACCTATTGGCTGATCCTCCTGGGGGTGATGTGCTGGCTGATCGGCCGCCGCATCCCCTTGATGCAGGTCGATTTCGCCTGCCCCGCGCCGGAAAACCGCCGCGATTACCACCAGTTCTTCGGCGCGCCCGTGCATTTCGACCAGCCCGTCAGCCGGCTCAGCTTTGCCGCCGGCTACCTGTCCCTGCCCACCATCCGCAGCGAAAAGGCGCTCGAAGGCTTTCTGCGCGGCGCGCCCGCCAATATCCTGCTGCGCTATCGCCACGATCAGGGGCTGTCGGCCCGCATCCGCGCCCGCCTGCGCTCCCTGCCGCCCGAGGACTGGCCGGATTTCGATCGCCTCGCCGCCGAGCTGCACCTGTCGCCCGCCACGTTGCGGCGCAGGTTGCGCAGCGAGGGTCAGGGCTTTGCCGCCATCCGGGCCGAGATCCGGCTGTTCCGCGCCCGCCAACTTTTGCGCGAAACCGGGCTCAGCGTGGCCGAGATCGCCGCGCGGTTGGGCTATGGCGAACCCAGCGCCTTTCACCGCGCCTTTCTGAAACTGACCGGCACCACGCCCGCCGCCTTTCGCCGCGAGACGCTCAGCCCGCCACCATCCACAGCCTGAATCGCCGGCCTCCGGTGATCTCGCGCGCCAGACCCATGGCTTTCATCCGCGCCAGCATCCGCTCGGCGGTGTCGCGGCTGATGCCGGCGCTTTCCTCCAGCATCGCCGCGCTCAGCAAGGGATGCGCCGCCAGCGCCCGGATCACCCGCGCCGCGTTGTCGCCCTTGACCCGCGCCATGGCCTGCATCGCCCGCGCCTGCCAGTCGGCCACCCGCGTCAATTCATGCCGCGCATCGGTGATCCCCGCCGTGACTGCGGCCAAATGCCGCGCCATGCGTTCCACGGGAGTCCCCGCATCCACCCAGACCGCCCGCCCATGCCGGCCCAGCGGCACGAATCGCAACGCCTCGCATCCCTCGGCCATGTCCCGCGCGGTCCAGACGCCCGGCTCGGCCAGCACCTCGGGCGCGGACAGGCCGCACAGCCGCCACAGCACCCGCAGCGCCGACGCCCGCACCAAGGGCGCCAGTTCCGCCACCTGCCCGGCCAGTTCCCGAAATTCGCCGGTCGCCGCGTCGAAGTCCTGCCCCGTGGGCCGCGTCGCAAGCAAATCGTCCAGCCCCGAAACCTCGGCCCGGTGCAGACCCAGAAAGCCGCGCATGTCGCGCGGATCGCCCTGCCCTTCCAACCGCCGGATGCCCCAGCGCGCCAGTCGCATCGCTTCCAGATCGGCGCCGGCGCGCGCCTCCATCAGGTCGCGGCCGATATCCTCGCGGCGCAACGGCGTGCCTTGCGCCCATAGCATCGCCTCGACATCGATCAGCGCCAGCCGCCGGTTGGCCCCGGCCCGCGCCTCGGCATCCAGGGCCGCGACCGCGCCGTCCAGCCGTCCCAGCGCGAATGCCGCGCGGGCCAGTTCGCCCGCCAGCCCCGCCTGCGCGGAAATCCAGTCGCCGGCATCAAAAAACTGATGCGCAACCCGTTTTCCGTGATAGTCTGTGTCCGAAGCGGATGGCATCTTTCCCGACCTGCATGCAATGTTATCCGCAGAATAACCCCATTTTGCGGATCACTTAAAGAGGGGCTTTTCAGCCCTCTCGCAAAGCCCGGCCAACGCCCCGATTTTGGGCCGAACCTTCCCCATGGGGAAGGTCAATCCAGGCTCTCCAGCATCACCCGCACCGCCGCCTCCAGCTTGCGCCGGTCCACGGCCGAGAAGTCGCGCGGCAGGCGGATTTCCAGCCGTCCGTTCGAGGCCGTGCACTTGGCGCTGCCATGCGGCCGCTGGATCTGAAAGCTGATGCGCGCCTTCCCCGCGGGGACGGTCGGCGTGGTGCTGCGCGGCGGCGCTTTGGTCGTCTCGGCGTCACCGTCCTGCCCCGCATAGCGGCGCAACAAGTCCAGCTCATCCTTGACCGAACGCGAATCCCAGTCCTTCAGATCAGCGATAATCGCCGCCGCGGTGCCCGGCACATCATCCAACCGCTGCGCCAACGCCAGCCCCAGCGCACGCGGGATTTCCGGCGCATAAAGCAGCGCCTCTCCCAAAGCCTCGATCAGCCGAATAAAGCTGCGGATATAGCTGCGCTTCTGGTATCCGGCCGATTTGAACAGGATCGCCACGGCCTTTTCGGGATCGTTCTCGCCGGTCGCCGGATCCATGGCGTAATGCAGCGCAAGCTGCGCCATCTCTGCGAAAGAGATGTCCTTGCGCACCATGTTTTCATCGACCATGCGCCGGTAAAGCCGCTCCAGCTCATCTCCGCGCGCCGCGATGCCGGCCGGAATCCGGCTCCATTTCTCGGCGTCACCCGTCTCTTGCAGCAGTTGGCGATAGGCCGAAAGCCGGCGCCAGCCTTGGATCAGCTCATAACGGCCATCCTCGGCCGGCTCGACGCGGATCGGGTTCGACAGGCCGATATCGCGGATCGACTCGACCAGTTCCGTCAACTCGTAATCCGGCCCCGGCGCGCGGTCGCGGATCAGCTTGCGGGTGTCGATGGCGTCCAACGGGATCATGTCGGTGATAAGACCGGCGCGCTTCAACCGCACATGCTCTTGCGCAAGCGTATCGTTTTCGGCGCGGATCTTGGCCTCCAGCAACGCCCGGTCGCGGCTGGATTCGACGGTTTCCGCAATGGCGGTCGCCATGGGACCGCGGCGATGTTCCTTTTCCTCCTTCCCCGCGGGGAAGGTTTCCGGCCCGACCTCGGCGGGCTCGTCGGGCATGTCGATTTCGAACATGCGGCGCTTGCGGCTCATACCTGATCCTCCAGCTTGTCCCAGGCCGCCACGACGTGGGATTTGAACTCCTCATATGCCTGGTCGAACGTCGCGCGCGCCCGGCGCCAGGTGCCACGCGTCATCTCACGATAGTCGATTTCATAGATCGAGGACAGGAACCGGCCGGATTGCTCGACCGCACGGGTCAGCTCGATGGGATGCTCGGCCATGTGGGGTCCGAAAACCTGTTGGAACGCGGCATACATCGCCTGATGCAATTCGTTCGACGGCTCATAGCGCGTCATCAGGAAGCGGATGTCGGCGAATGCCTTGGGCAGCTTGATCTTCCCCGTGGGGAAGTTTTCAAAGCCGTGGGACAGATCCTCCAGCGCCTCGGAAAGCTGGCCGATGAAGCTGGTCGTGGAATCATATTCCCAGTAGCCGGGGCCCGAAGGGATATAGAGCATGTC